>CADABA010000080.1 GCA_902785985.1 uncultured Lachnospiraceae bacterium | reverse complement strand
GAAATAAAGGAAGTCAGAAAGAAGATTTTTACGGAGGACTTTAATTATGGATGAATTGATCGAGATCCTTGAAGACATTCAGCCGGATGCTGATTATGAGACCTGTACGACACTGATCGACGACGGGATCCTGGATTCCTTCGCGATCCTCTCCATCGTGAGCGAGCTTGAGGACGCATTCGATATCCGCATCACACCGGCGGAGATCATTCCGGAGAACTTTAACTCCGCCAAGGCACTTTACGCCATGGTGCAGCGCCTTCAGGGCTGAGCCTGATTCTGTATATGCAGCGCGTATGTGCGCTGCATAGAGGTTCTTATGTCATTTGTATCAGTAGAATTTTTAGCGTTCACTGCGATCTGTACAGCCGGATACTATCTGATTCCCAAAAGGGCTCAGTGGGTCTGGCTGCTGATTTTTTCTTATATATATTATCTCGTCCAGGGACCGCAGTACATTTTCTTTATTCTTTTCGCGACAGCCGTTACCTATCTCGGCGGCCTGTGGGCAGAGAGCGGATCGAAGGCCGCTGTGCCCGTCACGCTTCTCCTCGATTTCGGCATGCTCGCAGCTGTCAAATATACGAATTTCATGATCGGCAACCTCAACGGACTTTTCGGCACGGAGATCCGGGAAATGAGGCTCCTGCTCCCCTTGGGTATTTCATTTTACACATTTCAGGCGACAGGATATCTCCTTGACGTGCACTGGAAGAGGGTGCGCGCAGAGCGGAATCCGTTCCGTTTCGCCCTCTTTCTTTCCTTCTTCCCGCAGATCCTGCAGGGTCCGATCGGGCGCTATGGCAGGCTGGCCGATTCTCTCTACGCGGAAAAAGAGTTCGACATGGAGCGGATCCTGCGCGGGCTGTACAGGATCGCCTGGGGGTTTTTCAAGAAGATCGTCATCGCCGACAACGCAGCGCTTTATGTCAACACGATTTTCGATAATTATGCGACTCTGCGGGGCTACGGCATCCTGGGCGTCCTCATGTACAGCGCCCAGCTCTACGGGGATTTCTCCGGAGGGATCGATGTCGTCCTGGGCATCGCGGAGATGCTCGGGGTCTCGCTCGATGAAAATTTCAGACAGCCGTATTTCGCGGTCTCCATCACGGATTTCTGGCACCGCTGGCACATCACGCTCGGGACGTGGATGAAGGATTATCTCTTTTATCCGATCTCGCTTTCGCGCTGGATGGGCCGGTTCGGAAAATGGTGCAAAACGCACATGGGCAAAAGCACCGGCCGCGCCATGCCGATCTGCGTTGCAAACGTGATCGTATTTCTGGTCGTCGGTGTCTGGCACGGACCCGCATGGCACAATATCGTCTACGGTCTTTACAACGGTCTGATCATCGGCATTTCGGGACTTCTTGCGAAGAACTATCGTGAAGCAAGGAAGCGTCTGGGGATCGGGAAGGATACCAGGTGGTTCTACATCTTTCAGATCCTTCGCACATTTGTGCTCGTGAATATCAGCTGGTACTTTGACCGTGCCGGCAGTGTGGGGCAGGCATTCATGATGATGAAGGACAGCATTCTTCATTTTGCTTTCAGCATCAACGTGGTCGATGCGGGCGCATGCTGGTCCGGGTCCCAGACAGTCACGTTCTGCGCGATCCTCATCGGATGCGCGGTCCTCTTCGTTCACAGTGTCATGGAGGAGAGAGGCGTCAGTGTGGGAGAAGCTCTCTGCAGAAAGCCTCTTCCCGTGCGCTTTGCGGTCCTTCTCCTTCTCGTTCTCTCACTTGTACTGATCGGCAGCGAACCGCTTTCGCAGGGAGGATTCATCTATGCGAACTTTTAAACGGGTCGCGATACCCATACTTTTTCTTGCGATCCTTGTGGGAGTGAATACGGTATGCAGCTATCTGCTGATCCCGTACACATTTACCAGATATAAGCTCCACACAATCGAGACGGAGACTTTTGACGACCTGATCCTCGGTTCCTCCCACGGGGCGACGAATATCGATCCGGCGTATGTTTCCCATGTGACCAAAAGGAGTGCGTTCAATGCCGCACAGGGGGAGGAGTTCCCGGTCGACAGCTATTTCTTTCTGAAGGATGCCGTGACCGCCGGTCATGCGCCGGGGAGAGTCATTTACGAGTTCGATCCGAATTACTGGATCACCGCGCAGGAAGTGGACAGCACATTCTCGGGATTATTCGGAGAGATGCGCATGTCGGGTACGAAGATACAGTACTTCTTTGCGAAAATGTGGAAGGCGGACTTCAGGACGTTCTGCGCACCCTGGTATTTTTACCGTGAGCAGTGGAGCCTGATCCCGGAAAACCTCGAAGTCAAGAGAAGCGACGTCTACCGGAACTACGGCATCGAAATATTTGATACGGATACGCAGACGCTCGAGCAGGACGGGTTCATGGCGATCCATCCCGGAAAATGGAATGATCAGATCGTGCCCCGCGAATGGTCGGAGGCCATGCTGCAGAAGGACGCGCGGAAGTTTTTTGCGATGCTGGCGGAATACTGCGGGAGAATGAAGATTGATCTCGTTGTCGTGACGACTCCGATCCCGGATGAGACGCTCCGCGCGTGCGCGGACAGTGGAGATGCAGTCCCTTGCGGAACAGTACGGTTTTCGCTATCTGGATTTTACGTCGGGACAGCTTCTTTCGGAAAATGAAGATCTGACGGACCCCGACCTCTTCGCCGACTGGGACGGGCATATGTATGAGGAGGCGGCGGACCGGTTCTCGCAGATCCTTGCGGAGCTGCTCTGAGAGGAGCCGGAGACCGGGTGAGGCTGCGAAAACGGTAAGACTTATGGAATCAGCATCTGACATTTATGGTATCCTGAGAGGAGGCATCCTATGGATAAGAAAGCGTTATATAAACTCAGCTACGGCGTTTTTATGCTGTCCACCAAAGTCGGCAGCAAAGTCAACGGCTGCATCACCAACACCTGTATGCAGGTCGCAGGCAGCCCGACCCGAATCGCCATCTGCGTTATCAACACGAACTATACCTGCGATCTTATTAAAGAGAGCGGTGTGTTCGCCCTCACGCTTCTGGATCAGACGGCCGGATTTGAGCTGATTCAGCATTTCGGTTTCCAGTCCGGCAGAGACGTGGACAAGTTCGCAAACCTCCGCCTTCCGGAGGACGTGAACGGTATCCCGTATCTCGCGTGGCAGGCCTGTGCGGTCATCAGCGGCAAGGTCACAAACAGCCTTGATCTCGGGACGCACACGATGTTCATCGCCGAGGTCGTGGATGCAAAAGTCCTCAGTGAGGAGGCTCCTCTCACTTATGCGGATTACCAGGATCACGTAAAGCCGAAGAAGAAGGAAGCTAAGGAGCAGAGACCGATCAAAGGCTTCCGGTGCAGGATCTGCGGCTACGTCTATGAAGGCCCGGTGCTTCCGGAAGACTTCCTCTGCCCGCTGTGCGAACACGGCCCGGAAGATTTCGAGCCGGTCTTTGCTGACTGACCGGAGAGGATCCGGGACTGTTCTTCGGACGGATCGCGTAACGTGCGCAGTGGAAGGTGCCCGGCGCCGCGCATGTCGCGGAAAGAACACCGAAGCGTTTACGAAAAATTCGAATCCTGCTATATCATGAGGATTTCAATTCTCGCGAGCGAGAATTGATCAGTGTGAGATGCCCCCGCCACTATAGGCGGGGGCAACAAACCAGTCTCAGATTCGCCTGTGGTTGATCATTCCTGCCAGATACCCTGCGCCGAAGCCGTTATCGATATTGACGACGCTGACTCCGCTTGCGCATGAATTCAACATGGACAGAAGGGCTGAAAGTCCGCCGAAGGAAGCGCCGTAACCCACGCTGGTCGGTACGGCGATCACCGGACAGTCCGCAAGGCCTCCGATGACGGAAGCGAGGGCACCCTCCATGCCGGCGATGGCGATGATGACTTCCGCACCCATGATCTCTTCCCGACAGGCGAAAAGACGGTGAATGCCTGCAACGCCGACGTCATAGAGGCGGGTCACTTTATTTCCGAGAACTTCGGCGGTCAGTGCAGCTTCCTCTGCGACGGGAATATCGCTGGTGCCCCCGGTCGCGACGACGATCGTTCCTATGCCGTCCGGTTCAGGGAGCGGGCCGAGAAGTCCCAGCTTCGGAAGCGCTTCATAGCGGAGGCCGGGAAGATGGAGACGGGAAGCTTTCTCTTCGTCAAGGCGCGTGATCAGGATCGTCTTCTGCCCCCGCTTCTGCATGGAGCGCGCAATCCCTTCGATCTGCTCCGGGGTCTTGCCTGCCCCGTATATGACTTCGCCGACGCCCTGCCGGACAGCGCGGTGATGGTCGATTTTGGCGTAGCCGATGTCTTCGAAAGGCATGAGCCGGATCTTTGTGACAGCGTCCTCAACAGAAAGTGCACCGGTCTTTACATTATGAAGCAGATCATATAGTTCCTTTTGTTCCATATCTCAAATCCCTTTCGTCAATCAGTGATCGATCCTTCCTGTCCGGACGATTTTATGCGAATCGGATCGGTCAGGTATTTCATTTTCCGGATCCTGCACCGGCATTTCTGCTTCCTGTCATCCGGTCCTGCGGGTCTCTTTCATTATAACCCTCAGATATATCTTTTATGAATACATATTCATCTCTGACGAAGAATTCACGGGATCTCGATCGTAAGATACACGTTGAAAAATTGACCGTTTTCTCTGACAGGGATACAAAGTAAGTTTCAGGAATTCCTGATTTTCAGGCCATCCGGACAAAAATCTGCCGCTCCGCACCCCTCGGTCCTTGTTCAGGAACCGTCGGGCTGTTAAGATAAGCAGAGAGTCGGGCGTAAATCAGGAAACTTCTGTACGCCATGGAATGAAGGAGGAAAAATGAAGATCTGGATCACGCGTCACGGACAGACACGTTTTAATCGCAGCAGGCTCATGCAGGGGCTGACGGATGAACCGCTCAATGAAAAAGGAATTGAGCAGGCAGAGAGAGCACGGGAGGTCATCGGAGACGTCCGGTTCGATGCGGTCTATTCGAGCCCGCTCATCCGCGCAAAGCAGACCGCCTCGATCATCGGCGGGGTGGGGATTGAAGAAGTCATCACGGACCCGCGTATTATCGAGGCGGATTTCGGGAAATATGAGCTGCACAAGTACTATCTGCTGGGTCCGGCCATGACGCTCTACTGGGCGCTGCCAGAGGTCTTTCCGGCACCGAAGACGGTCGAGACGACGGCTTCACTTCGGAGAAGGAGCGCTTCGTTCCTGCGGGAGCTGGAGAAGAAAGAGTATGACAATGTTCTCGTCGCATGCCACGGAGGCATCATGCGGGCGCTCTGCGGGTATATGGCGGACAGAAAGAGCGGGCTCATGTGGAGACCGAAGCCCCATAACTGCGAGATCAGGGTCTTCGAGTCTGAGGGCGGGAAGCACAGGACACTGGAATCCTTCAGGATCTGACAGGCAGTATTATCCGGCGCAGCCGGCCCGCCGATTCTGCGGACAGTGTCTCATCGCGCTGCACGCGGTGTGAGGAGCCGTGCATGCAGACCGAATGTGATGTAGCCAAATCCCAGAAAAACCAGATACTGGGAGAACAGGAGGTAGGCGAGGACAGTCAGGACGGCAATCAGCGCCCTGCTCCGTGTAATGTATTTCCTGACGAATAATATGACACCGAGAATGCCGAAGAACACCAGATAGAAGAATCCGATGACCCAGAGCGCCTGTGAAATATTTGTGTACAGGGGGGATGGGTTCTGCTTCGACAGGCCATAGATCCCCGCGAAGAAGGCCGTCATGGCGAGAATCCCCGTGATGGCGGGCGGATAGAACTCGAGGAGCGGAACAGCCCGCCTGACGCTGATGTGCAGCCGTTTCATGATGAGAAGCCCGAGTCTGTACACAATGAAGCCCTCGAGGAGACCCATGAGTGCCATGGAGATCACGAAAAGCTGCTTCAGAAAATCCATTGTATAAAATTCCATCAGAGCGCCGTTGCCGGTCGCCTCGAAGGTGGTCGTCAGCATGGTCTTCATTTCCGTAAGGCTCATGTCGATATCGTAGCCAAAGAGGGAGGCCAGCGCGACGGAGCTTATGATGGTCGAGATCGCTGAGAACACCATGATTATGATGAGCATCTTCGTCGGGTCGACTTTTCTGCAGACCATGGTCCCGAAGACCAGGCCGATCAGGGAAGCGCTGACTGCGTAGAAAATAGTTGTAAAGCCGCCGAAAATGAAGGAAAATGCCGTCATTCCGACAAAAACCATCAGGCCGTACTTCCAGTCATAGAGCGCTGTATAGACGGCCATCGGCAGAGGTAGCAGATATACGAAGAACTCCTCGAAGAAGAGCCCGGTCTGGCGATTTACGATGAGCAGCATGGCGAAGATCGCGATGATCATCGCACCTGTCGTGATTTTGAGCGTAGAATTATTGGAACGATTCATTCTGTACCTCTCTTACTGTTCGCGGCTGTCCCGGATGATTCCGCAGGGGAAGTTCATTTCCCGGCACAGAGCAAGGAACTTCTCCGCTTTTGGGGAGGGTGACCTGTTCCCGAGAAGGCACAGGCCCTCGAGATTCTCCTCGCTTATCGGGTCGACCCAGAACATGAGATCCTGCGATTTTACGATGAGAAGGGGCGTGCCATCAAAGCAGCAGGTGAAAAAGTGCGGTTCTCCGCCTGACTTCGCGGACACTTCAAGAATATCCGTCTTTCCGGCGATCAGCCCCTTATGGATTCCGAATCTGCCGCACAGTTCAAAGAGCTCCTGACCGTCCCGCGCGCATTCCGGCCCGGATACGGCCCGGTCCAGAAATGCCCGGTCCGCAGGGTCTGAGATATTCAGCCAGAATAAAAAGCTGCCTGCATCGCAGATCGCAATGCTTGCGCAGTCGAAATTCAGTTCAGAAATAGTCATTTGGGACGCCTCCTGCATTTACACTTTCCGGTCTATTGTATCGCACGGGACGGAGAAAAGCCATGATAAAAACCTGCACATTGCTGTTTGGGCCATACCTTAAGGCTGCTTCATTCAGAGACGGACCTGCTGACACACTGCAGAAAGCTGTCTGTGATTTTGTTTTCTCGCAGTTGACAGAAAAATAAAACAAAAGTAGACTATTTGAAGAACAGTGACATTCATCCGATGGGAACTTCCGCATTCGGTAAGCATGCGGCTTCGCGGCCGCCGTACTTATCCCTGCGGGAAGTTCCGGACTCTGACATAAAAAGGTGTGGAAAATATGAAACTTGACAAGTTCTGGAAGCTGGCTGCGCTGCTCAACGCGCTGGTGATCGCGGTCCTGATCCTGCTCGTGATCATTGTGCGTTTTGTGCTGAACATGGAGAACCTTGAGATGCGGTATGTCATAACGATGGGATTTATTGTCGTCTTTTCCTGGGCATCCATGACGAACGCGAATTTCCGGAGAATGAAAGTCAGCATGATCTGCTCCGGGATCGTACTCCTTATTGCGGTCTGGGCGATCTATATGACGCAGGATCCGATCTTTATGGCTGCTTTCCTTACAAATACCCTGTTCCTCATCGGGACTGCACTGGAAATGAGGGAATATAAGAGGAGAGAGGACCTTTTCTGATACGGAATAAAAATAAATAAATTGTCGGATAGAGACGGGGAAATCTCAAAACATTTGCACAAAATAAGTTGAATGCATTTTTGTTCTCTTGATTTAATATTGGAATACTGTATAATAATGGCTTAGATGACGGGCGCTTCCCTGCGCCTCTCATTTTGCGGATCATTTGTCCGGGAACTGCAGACAGTTTTTGCATTTTCAGGATGTGAAAAGCAGACACAATATATATTATATATATAGAAAGAGGTTTAATATGACAGTAGATCTGAAACAATACGGAATTACCGGTACAACAGAAATTATTCATAATCCGTCTTATGAAGATCTTTTTAAAGACGAGATGGACCCGTCCCTTGAGGGATATGACAAGGGTCAGCTCACAGAGCTCGGTGCAGTCAATGTCATGACCGGTATCTACACCGGAAGATCACCGAAAGATAAGTTCATCGTTCTGGATGAGAATTCAAAGGATACTGTCTGGTGGACGACTCCGGAATATCCGAATGACAATCATGTCGCTACAGAGGAGACATGGGCTGCCTGCAAGGAGATCGCTCTGAAGGAACTCTCCAATAAGAAGCTTTATGTCGTCGACGCATTCTGCGGCGCGAACAAGGATACGAGAATGGCTGTCCGCTTCATCATGGAAGTTGCATGGCAGGCACACTTTGTTGAGAATATGTTCATCAAGCCGACCGCAGAGGAGCTTGAGAATTTCGTTCCGAATTTCACGGTCTACACAGCTTCCAAGGCAAAGGTCGAAAACTATAAGGAACTCGGCCTCAACTCTGAGACAGCAGTCCTCTTCAACGTCACGAGCCGTGAGCAGGTCATCCTGAACACATGGTACGGCGGCGAGATGAAGAAGGGCATGTTCTCCATGATGAACTACTATCTGCCGCTTCAGGGCATCGCTTCGATGCACTGCTCCGCCAACACGGATATGAACGGCGAGAATACAGCGATCTTCTTCGGTCTTTCCGGAACAGGCAAGACTACGCTCTCCACAGACCCGAAGAGACTTCTCATCGGCGATGACGAGCACGGATGGGATGACAACGGCGTCTTCAACTTCGAGGGAGGCTGCTATGCGAAGGTCATCAACCTTGACAAGGAATCTGAGCCGGATATCTACAACGCGATCAAGCGCGACGCTCTTCTTGAGAACGTTACCTGTGATGCGGAAGGCAAGCTTGATTTCGCGGACAAGTCCGTAACGGAGAACACACGTGTATCTTACCCGATCGAGCATATTGAGAAGATCGTTCTGAATGTACATCCGACATCTTCCGGCCCGGCTGCAGAGAATGTCATCTTCCTCTCCGCAGATGCTTTCGGCGTACTTCCGCCGGTATCCATCCTCACACCGGAGCAGACACAGTACTACTTCCTGAGCGGATTCACAGCAAAGCTCGCGGGAACAGAGCGCGGCATCACAGAGCCGACACCGACCTTCTCGGCATGCTTCGGACAGGCGTTCCTTGAGCTGCATCCGACAAAGTACGGCCAGGAGCTCGTAAAGCGCATGAACAAGAGCGGAGCGAAGGCTTATCTTGTAAATACAGGCTGGAACGGAACAGGCAAGCGTATCTCCATCAAGGATACTCGCGGAATCATCGATGCCATTCTGAACGGCGATGTTCTGAAGGCTCCGACAAAGAAGATCCCGTTCTTCAACTTTGAGGTTCCGACAGAGCTTCCGGGTGTTGATCCGGCGATCCTTGACCCGCGCGACACATATGAAAATGCGGCTGACTGGGATGAGAAGGCAAAAGATCTGGCCGGCAGATTCATCAAGAACTTCAAGAAGTACGAAGGCAACGAGGCAGGCAAGGCACTTGTGGCAGCAGGCCCGCAGCTGTAAAGCAGACGCTGAAGGAAATTTCAGGGACCGGCGGTCTTCCGCCGGTCCTTTTCGTGTATGACGGGCACGCCGTCAGCCTTTTGTGAAAGTCCGCAGGGTGCGAAGCTGCCGACGGACCCCATGGTGACTTCCGGGCCTGCATCGCGAGATGCAGGCGGGAAGCCCTTAAGAGTCCCGGCTGTTGAAAGCGTAAGTGAGAAAGATTCCGGTGAAATCGCTTTACTTTTTGCTGTGAATGTTATAAAATGCGTTTCATACGGCATAGGAAATGCCCCTTTGAAAAGCAAATATCAAATCGTTGAAGAGAAGAGTAGATAGTGAAAGATCCCAGAGAGGAACGCCCCGCTTGCGGGTGATGAAAGCGTTCTGTTCGGAAACTGTTCGAAGACCATCTCGGAGAGGCCCCAATACGGCCCGGTGATTCCGTTATCATCAAAATGAGAGGCCGGCAGCTGCCGGCAAAAAGGGTGGAACCGCGTTTATGACGTCCCTTTTTTCCGTACGGAGTACGTATGGGAGAAGGGGCTTTTTTTATGCAAATGATGCGGAATTTATTCTGAAGTCCGCATTCTTAATGGGAAAGCACTTCAGATAGATCATTCCGCGCGCAGATCAGACGGATCAATTGTATTATGAGGAGGTCATCATGACGGAAGAATTATTGGCTGTTTACAGACATTCGCTTGCGCACATCCTTGCCAAGGCGGTCATCGAGATTTTCGGAAAAGAAAATGTCCAGTACGCGATTGGACCGCAGATCGCCGACGGTCTCTATTATGACTTTGTGCTCCCGCGCAATATCACCGAGGATGATTACAAGGTGATCGAGGACAAGATGAATGAGATCATCAGGCGCAAAGAGGACTGGGTATGCAAGGAGATTTCCAAAGAGGAAGGACTCGAGCTCTTTGCGGGTCAGAAGTTCAAGAAAGAGCTGATCGAGGATCTTCCGGAAGATGAGCGGATCACGATCTATTACACGGGCGAAGATTTCGTGGATCTCTGCCGCGGACCGCATGTTTCGAATTCCAGGGAGCTCTTCCCGGCTGCGTTCAAGGTGAAATCCGCCTCCGGCGCTTACTGGAGGGGGGATGCGAACCGCGATTCCCTGCAGAGGATCTATGTGTATGCATTTCCGGATAAAGCCCAGCTCAAGGCGCATCTTAACCTGGTCCGCGAGGCCATGGAGCGCGACCACAAGAAGCTCGGTCCGCAGCTGGATCTCTTTATGTTCAATGAGACGGCTCCGGGCATGCCCTACTGGCTGCCGGACGGATGGAAGGTCTATCAGGCCCTGATCTCCTACTGGAGAAGCGTCCATGCCCGCCACGGATACTTTGAGATCTCCGCGCCGGTCATCAACAACAGAAAGCTCTGGCTCATTTCCGGTCACTGGGCTCATTATCAGAACAATATGTTCGTTATCCCGGGAAAGAACGGAACAGAGTACACGATCGACGAGAGCTCGGCGGACGTCTATGCGGCGAAGCCGATGAACTGCCCGAATGCGATGCTGACATACAAGAGGGCTGTTCACTCTTATAAAGAGCTGCCGATCCGCTACAACGAGCTCGATGTGGTCCACCGCAAGGAGAAGAGCGGACAGCTGAACGGACTCTTCCGCGTACAGGCTTTCCGCCAGGACGACTGCCATACGTTCGTCATGGAATCCCAGATCGAGTCTGAGATCGCTGATATCATGAGCATCGCGGATCAGATCTATGAAACATTCGGAATTACGTACCGCTGCGAGCTGTCCACACGTCCGGATGATTTCATGGGCGATATCGAAGTCTGGAACCGCGCCGAAGCAGCGCTCAAGAGGATCCTCGACAATAAGTACGGCGAGGGAAATTATGAAGTCAATGAAGGCGACGGTGCCTTCTACGGGCCGAAGATCGACTTCCAGATCAAGGATGCCCTCGGCCGCGAGTGGCAGTGCGGAACTGTCCAGCTCGATTTCCAGCTGCCGCATAACTTCGGTCTGACCTATCGCGACAGCGACGGTCTGCAGAAGGAGCCGGTCGTTATCCACCGCGCTATTTTCGGATCCCTGGAGCGCTTTATCGGTATCCTGATCGAGAATTACAAGGGAGCTTTCCCGTTCTGGCTTGCGCCGACACAGGTCGGTATCGTCCCGATCCGCGAGGAGCACAACGCCTACGCAAAGCGGATCTATGACGAGCTCCTGAACATGGGAATCCGTGTGGACGCGGATTACAGCGACAAAAATATGAATGAGAAAGTCAAGGAGAACCGCCTGCGCAAGGTACCGTACATCATCGTTCTGGGTGATAAGGAAGTCAGTGAG
>CADABA010000079.1 GCA_902785985.1 uncultured Lachnospiraceae bacterium | reverse complement strand
CGTCAGCGATCGTCTTTCCTTCGTACTCAACAGCGCCTGTCAGATAATCTGTGAAGCCCTTGTCTCTGAGTGTTGTAACGGAAGATGTGTCGCCTTCATGTTCAGGTAGTTGTTGATCATGTACCAGCTCATCTGGCATCCGATCTCTCCAAGACCGTAGCCTGCCAACAGCTTCGGACTTGCTTTTTCGTGCTGAATTGCAGCAGATTTGGTTTCAGCCATTCTTTCTTTCCTCCTTTAATTAGCGCCTTGGCCCCCGAGCGAACTTCGTCCTGATGCCTCCTTGCCCTCAGCGCGATGCCTGTGCCTCTGTGCGGGTCGCTGACCCGGTCTTGGAAACAACACAGAACACTCAACATCTGTATTTATTATCTTTATTTCAAGTAATTGCCGATATGATTTAACTGTCACAATCTGTTCCGTTCCTTGCAAAAAGCAGCCTGTACAATGTTTCACCGCGAAACGAATAGCAGTAGTTAGTTGCATTTTTTGCAGAAAGCAATCATATCTTTCTCAAAGATCAGAGGTTTTCGTATTCTGACCAGCAAAACAGCGCATGATTCTCCGTTTTCTTCCCGTTTCCGCTTGCAAAAAGACCGAGCATCTCACCCACCATGCAGCCCACTTTTTCCGGGTTGATGACGGCTCCGTCCGCACAGGCAAGTTCTGTGAGGCTGCTCTCTTCTCTGCCATAGCGGAAAATATATCGGTTCTCATCCATCTCCATCTCGAGGACGATCTCCTCACCGTCGAAAGGCGCGGAGGCCAGGACCGTCCGGTTCGTAGTGGATGTAAATCCAGGGATATAGGGCGGCAGCGCATAATCTGCAGTAAACTGCACGAGCTGCACGACAGTCTTCCCGTCCACACAGGCAAGCTCCAAATGGAACTGATGGTTCATAGCCTGAACGACCGCAATTCCCGCGCTCTCCAAAAGAAGCGGTGCAAACCGCATCCTGCAGGAAAAACGGCAGCGGGGCTCGCGGCGCCTTCTGCAGACAAACGCCAGCGAATTGTTCTGCGGTCTCTCCGCCTCCATGGACATCGGGCGAAGCGCATCTGCAAGGGATGGCTGCAGACAGGGAAGTTCCAGTCCATCTTCTGTGCGGACCGGGAACTGCTCTCCGTCACTTCCCCAGAAGCACCAGTCCATGGAAAGCTCCGGGCTGTCAAATTCGTCGCGCACCGGTCTTTCCGTCACAGGTGACCATGAAAGGCTCTCCGGAAGCGGATATTCCCACTCCATTTTTCCGGTCTGCGGAGTAAAGAGCGGCCATTCGTCTTCCCACTCCACAGGCACGATAAAGGTCTCTCTTCCCAGATTCTTGCTGACGCCGCCGATCAGGCGCGATGCAAGGAATACCGCGTACCATCCGCCGTCTCCCGTATCGACCAGGTCGGCGTGGCCTGCATTCTGGATCAGCGCTTTTTTTCCCATATGCCGCATCGTAAGGATCGGATTGGACGGATCGCCCTCATAAACCCCCAGTACCGAACGGCTCCTCGCCACTGTAGCGCTGTGGTACATTTCCGTGCCGCCCTCGGCGATCAGAAGATAGTACCAGTCACCGATGTGGTAAATGTGCGGAGATTCAGGCGAAGCCACTCCTGCCATCGCGCCTCCCCACAGGGCGGCAGGTTCGGAGGCTAGGCGGAAATGTTCGATATCATATTCTGCTGCCCAGATTCCCTGGCGCAGTCCGCCTTTTCCGTCCGGCCAGTTATTGGCAGTGCCCATGATATAGCACTTTCCGTCCCTGTCAAAAAAGATCGAGGCGTCGATTCCCGGCACATCATCAAGGAAATGCGGCGCTGACCACGGTCCCGCGGGATTCTCTGCCGTCACGATAAAATTCCCTTTATCGCTGAAATTACAGTTAATAATATAGAATGTTCCGTTATTGTAACGGATCGTGGGAGCCATGACGCCGCCGTTCCCGCAGTTCTTATCCACATAGAAGCCGTTCTGCGGCGTCAGCACATAACAAAGCTGTTCCCAGTTGGCCAGATCCCTGCTGTGAAAGAGAGGAATTCCGGGGCTCAGCTCAAAGCTGGAGCACACAAGATAATAATCTTCTCCCACTCTGCAGATTGAAGGGTCCGGGTAAAAGCCCGGAATGATCGGATTTTTTATCATTTCTTTCATAATGGCTCCTTACTCTGCTCTCCTGTATCGGTTCAAAATTCAATCATGATTTCCTCTTCCACGAGGTCTCTTGAATTTCCTCCCGCATAGATCCTGAAGAGCCCGTCCTCCAGGCAGTATTTCCCTGAATTGTCGTAGAATCCCATATCCTTTTTGGCAAGTTCGAGGGAGACCTCCTTCTCCTCTCCGGCTTCGAGGTATACTCTTCTGTATCCTTTCAGCTCTCTGACCGGACGGACAAGGCTCGCCGTGACGTCCTGCATATAGAGCTGCACGACTTCGACGCCTGCCCGACCGCCTGTATTGGCGACCTTCACCCGGATCTCAAGATGGTCTTCCTTTTCCGCGACGGACAGTCCGCTGTATGCAAATGTCGTATAACTGAGGCCATATCCGAAGGGGAACAGTGCCTCTGCGGGTGCATCCAGATATTTGGATGTGAATTTGCTCTTTCCTGCAGGTCTGCCTGTCGAAGGATGATTGTAGTAGAGCGGGCACTGGCCGTTCACATACGGGAAGGAAGATGCGAGCTTTCCGCTGGGTGTCACATCTCCGAACAGGACGCCTGCGACGGCATTTCCCATCTGGATGCCCAGATGCCATGCCTCGACCATGACAGGAAGATGCTCTGCCTCCCAGCCCAGTGCAAGCGGTCTGCCGTTCATGAACACCGTCACGACCGGTTTGCCGGACGCCAGAAGCTTCGTCAGCAGTTCTCTCTGCCTGCCCGGGAGCGTGATGTCCGCTTTGGAGGAAGCCTCTCCGGACATCGCTGTGGTCTCACCGACTACAGCAACGATCACATCGCCGTCCGCACAGGCCGCTGCCAGCTCCTCCTCGTTCAGTCCTCCCTCCGGTCCGCCGCAGGGATACCAGGATACATCCGCACCTGCATTCTTAAAGCCGTCAAGGATCGTTACGCAGTCTTCCTTCTTCCATCCCATTGCCCACGCGCCGGTCACCTCATCCGCCGAATCCGCAAGCGTACCGACCAGGCTGATCTTCTGATTCTTAGCAAGGGGAAGAATGTTGTTTTCGTTTTTCAGCAGGACAATGGATTCCTCCGCCGCTTTGCGGGCAAGCGCCGCATGCTCAGCGGGAATTCCCTTCTCATAAGCCTCGATCAGTTCTTCCGGCACATAGGGATGCTCGAAGAGACCCAGCCACACCTTGACGCTCAGGATCCTTCGGACAGCCTCATCAATGACTTCCACGGGAACTCTCCCGCTCTCCACCGCTTCCTTCAGCCAGTCCTTATAGATATGCGTGCCCATATCCATGTCCATTCCCGCGCACGCTGCCTGCTCGCCGGCCTCTGCGTCGTCTGCCGCAATGCCGTGAATGACGCATTCCTTGATCGCATTGGCATCGCTCACGACAAAGCCCTCGAGTCCCAGCTCTTCCTTCAGGACGTCGCGCAGCAGATATTTGTTCACCGTGCAGGGAACGCCGTTCAGATCATTGAAGGCTGCCATAGCTGTCGCAGCGCCTTCCTCCATCGCTGCCCGGAAAGTCGGCAGGTAGACATTGTACAGCTGTGACGTCGACATGGACGTCGTATTGTAATCTCTTCCTCCTTCGCAGGCACCGTAGCAGATATAATGCTTGGTACACGCCGCCACATAGTTCTCCGTGGAGGAAGTATCGCCCTGCAGTCCGCGGATCTTTGCCCGGGCAAAACGACTTCCCAGGAAAGTGTCCTCGCCCGGTCCTTCCGAGACGCGTCCCCAGCGCGAGTCGCGCGCAACATCGATCATGGGTGCAAAATTCCAGCTGATCCCGTGCGCTCTGGATTCCTTCGCCGCCATATGGGCGGTCTCCTCAAAAAGCTCGTCATCGAACGATCCTGCTTCCGCAATTGCGATAGGGAATACGCTGCGGAGGCCGTGAATTACATCAAAGCCTATGATCAGCGGGATTCCGAGCCTCGTCTCCTCTACAGCAATTTTCTGCAATTCGTTCGCTTTTCTCGGATCATTGCCCATGACAGAGCCGACAAGTCCGGCGCGGATCTCTTCCTCATGAAAATCCTGCTTGGCTGTCGACATGAGACGCTCGAATTCCTCCTGCGGAAGTCTCCCGTCTGTAAACATTTCGATCAGTTCGGAAAACGGCACATCAAATCCTCCCACGATAGAAGGAGATTCCTGATTCATCTGCCCGATTTTTTCCTCCAGGGTCATCTGTGATAAAACCGATTCGACCTTCGCCATCTGCTCCTTTGTCAGTTTCATGTACTCTTCACCTCCATGCATTTCCTGCAGACAGATTCTCTATATTCCATTCTATAAGGCAAAGCATCAATATTCTTTTCACCGCTTCCGTAAGAGACTGCAGGTGTTGCAACTGCCATTTCCGATCGATCCGAAAAAATAACGGACTGCAACAAATAGAAGTCCATCGTTGCAGTCCGCTAATACTATTTCCCGCTCGCCCGGCCCAGCCTTGTTATGCTGTACCCGTTTCCATGATCCTTATGAAAACCGCTGCGCACCCGGGGTTCATACTTTATAAATATGCAGCAGCGCCACTTCCTGCGGCTCAAGGTCGATCCTGATCTCAAGATTTCTGTATGCGTCCGTCACCATTCTCTCCATCTCGATCCGGGGCACACTGATCGCCTGCAGATATTTTACATCTTCCCGGTTCAGCTTTGTCTCATATCCCAGACGCCCCCATTCGTCCAGAATACTGCCGCTGTGTTTATTGAGAGATCTCTTTTTAATTGTATATTCCCCTCTCTCTGTCATGCCACGGAGCATGAATTTCATCTCCAGCTTCCGCTCATCTTCGTAACGGATGTGCCGGATCCTGTCAAGATCGATCTCGTCATCACTCTCGAATCCGTTCGGTTTGAACCAGCAGAAGTTATAGCACAGGAGATACAGATCGCCGTTTCCCTTTTTTGTCAGAAGATAATGTGGTCCTTTCGAAAGGAACTGCGTCCCCATATGCCCGAGGAACGAAAGGGCATAGAAGGCAGGTTTTCCGATCGTATCTTTTGTCAAAAGACCGACAGCCCCGTTGAGTACCTTATTCGTATCGATATAACTGCTGACCCAGTCCGTTCCTCCCATGACGACCATCATGTCGGCCTGTCCCCAGAGCTCCACTGTCTTCGCGGTCAGATAGGCTGACCGGAAACAGCTGTCGTTCAGATAATTCCTGTTTCCGATCGAGTTGTTCCATTCCGTCAGGAAAAATCTACAGTCCCCGAGGCCTGTTTCCTTCATGATCGCCTTCATCTCCAGAACGCGCTCCTCCTCACAGCGCCTGTTGATCGAGGCTACTCTCTTTACTTCTTCTCCCTCCGATTCCTTTACGCTGTCGTACGGATACAGGAAGAAGGACACGAAGTCGGGACGATAGTTTCCCCTCACACATCTTTCAAAAAACTTCACCGTGAATTCCCTGTCCGTTTCAATGGCAGCCGAAATTCCTCCGAACGTTGCGCCCGGAACCTTCTCACGGACGGCTCTGTACGCGATCTTCCAGACCTCGAAGAAATCATATGCTTCATCCTCGTAGATTTTCACCTCATTATGGTGAAAATCGTGTGTCATCTCAAAGATCCAGCCGCTTACTTCTTCAATTCCATACCGTGCGGTCACATTTTCAAGGAACGCATAAAGAGCATCCCTCCAGATCTCTTTGGATTCAAAGCGTATGAATTCCTCTCTGTAGTATACTTCTTTTCCCTGTGCACGGAGCGCCGTGTCAGGTCTTCTCCCCAGATCCAGGAACGGTTTCAGATGATGCACCACCATGAAATCAAGGACCTGATTGATCAGGTCAAAATTGTAGTGTCCGAACGTCTTACCGTCCGAGACCAGCATCTTCTCTGAAAAAATGTTCCACAGCCTGCAGTATTTAAAATGAAGATGATCCTGCAGGTAGACGACATGGAACTGTGTGTTGGCCCTGCTCAGCTCATACAGACTTCCGACATTGATGCACATGCTCCATACCGGTTTATAGGACGAAGGGCAGAACTCGCTCACATTCAGCTCATACTCTTCCCGGTAATTCTGTCTGCTGAACTGGTATCCTTTTTTCCGCAGTTCCTCTCTGATTGCCTGATCATTTTCAGTCTCCGTATCCGTTTTTTCCCTTGAGACCTGATACTTTTTTCTGTATTCGGAAGGCATCATGCCTGTCACTTTCTTAAAGGAACGGTTGAAAGCCGCCGACGTCGAAAATCCGCAGTTCATTGCGATCTGTGTCAGGTTCTGCTCCGACGTGCGAAGAAGTCCCAGCGAAGTACGGACGCGCAGAGACATCACATAGTCCGCGAAATACATACCCGTACTCTTTTTAAAAATTCTGGACAGGGTCGATGTTGACACGAACATCTCATTGGCAAGGTCAGAAAGGCTGATCTCGTCATTTATGTGATTGATTATATACTGCATCATCTGCCGCATTCTGGCATCCGTGTCGTTCGCATCCGCCTCGATCTGTCCCTGACTGATCTGATAATTCTCGATCAGACAGTCAAGGAGCCGCAGCATCATGCTGTCCATCGCTGCGCGTGTCTTATGTGCATTCAAAACATACTCTGCAGTCATTTCCTGCAGAATATCACGGAGATCCTGATAGGAATGATGTACATCTCTGGCAGAGTCCGCATACAGCATAAGACTCTTTTTATCCATGATCTGTGAAATGATCCCGATAGAAAACGATGCCGTACCGTAAATCGCATCTCGGATCCCTGCGATCTCATACTCCATGCCGGAATTGATCAGCAGGATATCGTCCTTTTTCATGCGGGTCTTTTCTCCATAACATCGGACGCTCATTTCTCCTTCCAGAATATAGAGTACGATCAGATCCGTCTGAATAAAACTTTCTTCCGAACATGCCTTAACTATTTTATATTCCAGATGATTCATTCCCATAGAAACCCTCACTCCAAGTCGTTCAAACTACTTTTTCTCACGATAAAAGTGTACCTTCACTTCTGCCCGAGTTCTTTTCAGTCATCCCCCGATTGGCTCTATTCCGTGCAAAATCCCGAATACAGACATTCGCATTCGCAACAGATGCCCTTTCTTCGTTGCATTTTCATCCATTTTTTTTCAATCCCGCAAAAAAGAGGACCTCGGAGTGTGTTCTAAAATCAAACACATTCTTTGATCCTCTTTTTGAGCGGGGAAAATCCCGCTTCTGCAGGCATTCAGATGCCCTGAATTCTGCCGGTCCGGGCAGCGGACCGAAGACCCGCACTTAAGATGCACTGCCGGCCGCCTCATCTCATGCGGCAGTCATACATCTTCGCTGAGATGAGCCGGTATTCCGCTCTTCTCATGCGGCAGGTATGCGGGTATCAATCTTATCAATACTGATACAGGTCTACCATGAGAGCACCCGGCATATCACCGAAGCGCAGGTTCATCTTCTCATCGCCGTTCAGCACACGTCCGCTGATCCACTCGCCGTTCACAACGCGGCCTTCTTCCATGCGGAGGATATCCAGTTTCCTGTCAACACCCGGTTTGACATGGAACGCAGGTGTGCAGTTAAGGCCGATCAGCAGGAACTTCTCGGGTGTCAGTTCAAAGGCAAGGCAGGCTCCCAGCGGCTTTGCGCTCATCCTGGGGCCGTAAGAGACAGCCAGATCGCATTTTGAGAACCGCATAAATGCGCTGTAGTCAACCTCGCCGTGGCGTACGCAGGCCTGCTGGCTCTTCGTTCCGCGGCAGCGCAGCATCAGCGGCTCCAGCTGGGCAAGCAGGTCATACGTTGCGGCAAGGCACTCCTTGCTTCCGGTGATATCAAATGCAGAAGGATCAATATTCAGAGCGATCATCAGCTCCATCGGCGGCTTATCCAGCTGACTGGGATCAAGCGCCAGATCCTCAATACCGAAAGGTGAGAAGCAGATTGCGTTCTTCTGGCCGAAAGCATACAGCGCGTAGGAGGAAGCCACCGCATCCTTCCGGATCTCGGGAATAAAGAGCGGATTCTCATCTGTCGCATAGGAATCCATTACATCCGCGCAGTAAGGCACATAAATGTCCGGTCCGAACGCGAAGAGTGAAGGAGCTGCAACGCGCCAGATGTGCTGTACCCGTTCCACGGGACCTCCCGAAGGATATGAGCCGGGGAACCATGGGCTCTGGCGCAGCCATGCGTTGGCGTAGCAGGGAAGATCGTACTCTGCTTTTCCGGATGCGGCAATCTTCTCTACCGCAGATGCAAAATACCAAGCCATAAATGCCTCTCCGGCATCCTCTCCATAGACCTCAGCCCAGGTACCGTTCTTTGATACAGCAGCTGCCAGCTCTTCCGGAATGGGTGCTGCAAACGCTGCGTTTGCCGTCTCACTGTAATCCCTGTCGGTTCCGAGCAGGCCGATCTCATTCTCCACCTGCATAACGATCACGGTATTCTCCTCCGCATCGATCTCACGGATGCGGTGCATAACAGCCGTAAAGGCTTCCCGGTCCTTCTCCACGGCTGCGGCACAAAGCGGAGAGATGGTATTCATTTTTTCTCCCGTGACCTTCTCGGTACGGAAATACGTCTCGGTATCTCTCTTCATCCAGGCAGGTACATAGAAGGATTCCGCATTTTTCCAGAGGCCGAACCAGAGGAAGCAGAGCTTCAGTCCTTCGCGTCTGGCGGAAGCGATCATTTTTTCAAGGAGGGTAAAATCATACTTCCCTTCTTCCGGCTCGATCAGCTCCCAGTAAAGGGGTGCGATCACCGAGTTCATATTAAGACCGCGGAGGGCCGGCCAGAGACTCTCCTCCAGGAAAGCCGCATTTGATGCACTGGAGTTGTGGATCTCGCCGCTTCTCATAAAGAATGGTCTGTCGTTTACATAGAGTGTGGCAATACCTCTCTCATCGCGTTTGACTACAGGTAGATTCATAAGACTGCTCCTTTCTTTGAATAAATAAGCTCAAGGCAATTGCGAAAGTCTGTGCTTCATATGAATTGTATGAACATTCAAACAATTCCTTTTCGCACAAAGTTTCGCAAACACCTGAAAATACGTCCGTTATTCCTGATCATGCCGACAGCATATTACGAGTTTCTATAATTAAAATAATAAATGAGGCTTCTGGCACATGTGTGGAAGCTCTGTAGCCTCTCTTTACGGTTATGACTGATTGAACAGCCTGGTTGCCAAAATAATCTCAAGGAGAAAACA
>CADABA010000078.1 GCA_902785985.1 uncultured Lachnospiraceae bacterium | reverse complement strand
GAGGTGATCGACGGAAAGATCCATTCCTATGAACACGAAAAAGAAGGTCTCCCGGTCGTTTCGAAGTTCATTTCCCGGCTGACTTCGGAGACCGCTCTTACCAAATACGTCCTGAACATGACGGAGCTCCATATGAAGCCGAATATCCTGGCAGCCCAGAATTCCGGCAGGAAATCCTTTATGAAGCTCTTTGACCGGTCCGTCTGCCCGGAGGACCTGCTGCTGCTCGCAAAGGCGGACTATCTCGGCAGAGATCTTCCCAGCCGGGATTACCCGGAGGAAAAGGTCCTCCGCAAAATGCTCGCTGTCTACAACGATCTCATGTCCCGCCCCTATGTGCAGGGAAGAGATCTGGTGGCGGCCGGGATCACACCCGGTCCTCTTTTTAAGGATGCGCTCGACTACGGGCACAGGCTGCGGCTGGCCGGCGTTCCGAAAGAGAAGGCGCTGCCGCAGGTACTGGCGCTGATCCGCCACAGAGCAGAGTCCTGAATAATCACAGGACACAGTCATCCTTTCCACGAGAAGAAATGGGAAGAGATGTCTGACTAAATAACCTTGACACTTTGCGATTTGTACTTTTCCATGTATAATTGAAGAAGTAACGCAGCACTGTGCAAGTTCACCGCAGATCCAGGCAGCTGATCAGAAAACATTTCCCACATTCTCCGGCATAGAATCCTGATTATTATGAATGTCCCGGAGATATGAGCTCCTGCGGCGGCACACGCGCTGACTATGCAAGTTTTTAAAGAAGGGGGACTGCATCATGGACGATATACCACGGAATGATTATTCCGGTGGAGATCAGGAAAACGAAAATCCAACGGCTCTCTCCTCCGACGCAAAGGCATCAGAGAAAAAACTCATGGATGCCGTGAAAAAAGCTTCCGGAGGAAACGATGGGAAGTCAGCCGGAAAGGCTGCAGCTTCCCCGCAGGGAACGAAAAAGAAGGCTTCGACCGGTAAAAAACCCGCCAAAAGGAAGGCACCGGATGGCACCTCGGAAGCAAAAAAGACAGTTTCAGGGGACGCTCAAAAGACCGGAAAGACTGTTTCGGGGGGCGTTCAAAAGACCGGAACGACTGTTTCAGGGGACGCTCAAAAGACCGTGAAGCAGACTTCCGGGAACACGACGAAGCGCGCAAAAAAGAAGGCTGCTTCCGACAATCGGCAATTTGAATCGGATGACATGGATCTTTTGTTGAACGACGAGGACACTTCTCAGGCCGCAAATGAATCAGCTGCCCGCGCCCGCCGCAGAGCCGCCGCTAAGAGGGCGGAGGAAGAGCGCAGAGAAAAGATTTCCCGACTGATTTCGATCGGGCTGCTGGTCATCATAATTATTCTGGCAATCGTGCTCTTCACCAGGATTTTTGGCAAGAAAAAGGACAGCGCGCAGCAAAATACCACAAAGGGAACCGAAACCGCAGCTGTCACCGCTCAGACGGACAGCACAAATGCAGCAGGCACAGGCGGAACAGCTGCGGGGGCAGCAGATACCGCTGCAGATCCTGCCGGGGACACTTCAGCACAGCCGGAGAGCACAGCGGATCTCGGCTACGACCCGAACAATCCTGCAGGTCTTTCCGATGAGGTCCTGGCGGATCCGCGTTCCGTCAACGCGGTGAGCCCATACGTCACAGACTGGAATATGGAGAGCAACGGGACGAAGACGGTTTACCTCACGTTCGATGACGGTCCGTCCTATCTGACGGAACAGTTCCTGGATGTGCTTGATCAGTACGGCGTAAAGGCGACCTTCTTTGTCACGAACCAGTCCCCGGAGTATTCCTACCTGATCGCGGAAGCCTATCAGCGCGGACATACGATCGGGATGCATACGTCCAGTCATTCGTTCGAGATCTATAAATCTGAGGAGGATTACTTCTTCGACCTGCAGGAGATCGCAAATGTTGTTCACGACCAGATCGGCTACGTTCCCTGCTTCATCCGGTTCCCGGGCGGATCGTCCAATACAAGATCCCGTCGTTACTCGGAAGGCATCATGGCGAAGCTGGCCGAGGAAGTGCAGGCGCGCGGTTACCAGTATTATGACGGTCCTCTGAAGGAGGCGACGCTGGAAGCTCTTCCGGGAATCATCGAGGGATATCAGGCGCGTGGGTATGTGTTCGCGCCGATCGACCGGGATACGATGGTCGTGCATCATGAAATTCTGAATTAATATAATGGCCGTTCGGCATGGAATGCTGAATCAATACAATAGGTCGTTCATCATGGAATTCTGAATAATTCTGAATTAAAATATATGAACAGACATAACAAAAGGGCTGCCGCATCCTATGATATGGCGTTCTCAGACAGCAAGCTTTTTGTTCTTTACGCTTGTCAGTCTGAAAACGGGCATATCAGGATGCGGCAGCCCTTTTCTTATCTTTCTTTACGGACGATTCCGCGTCAGAAAAAAGTTTCTCTTTGCGCGCGTATCTCATGATTATAATCACGAGTATTGCGCGATGAGGAATAAACCGCGAGAATTCTGCGTCAGAGCTCAAATCATCTTCGCTCTCATCTTTGTGAGCACACGGGCTCTGGTCTCCTTCGCGCGTTCGGTAAGCTCAAAACCGCAGGTGTCAAGACATGCAGAAAGCATTTCCGAAACCTTTTCATATTCTGACACACAGCCCCCGACAACAGATACAAGCTCCGGGTAGGCTTTCATTTTCTCATCCGGAATCGCTAGGATCAGAGAGAGCGCATGTTTCGAGGCGAGGGCATCGAGTGTTTTTATTTCGTCCAAAGATCCCCCGTCGGACTGCGTTTCTTCTGCGGACACACATTCCGGGGATACTTCTGCTTCATTTCCTTCTTCCGCTGCCGGTTCCCGAGATGCCTCCTGCTTAGCTTTCAAAGCGGCAAGCCTCCTGCTTAGCTTTCAAAGCGGCAAGCTTCTCCTCTGCGATACCCATGAGCTTCTGCGCACGGACCAGATAAAGCGCATAGACCAGACGCTCGATCTCAGCCTCATCCTCACCGGCACAGCGTATGGCATTTTGTCCCGCCGTATAGACTTCACCGCATGCGGGGTCCTCGACGGTGCCTCCTGCAGCACGCATTTTTTCGATCCATGCATCCGGATTGCCCGGGTCAAGGGCAAGAGCCTCTTCGATAGAGCCTCTTCGATATACGAAAGGGCAAGCGCTGTGTTTCCGGCAGCGACAGCTTCACGGGCAAGCCTTATTTTCTCATATGCTTCCTCATATCTGTTCGTACTCATACTTTGCATCTCCTCTTCTTTAACCTGGAGCTTTTTGTCGACAGCATGCGTTCCTGTGACTGATCGGCATCGATTTCCCCATATGAATATCATAGCACATTTACAGGAGTCCTTCCATGTACCTTTTATCGCTCTTTACACATCCGTAAACGAGGTATCTGTAAAAGGTTCGTCTTTAAGAGGGCATCCGTTCCTGTAATTTTCATCATGAGAGAAATGCACAAAGAGAAACGCTTCTCCTGAAAAAGAAAGGTCTGCCGCTCCCTTAAGTGCGGCAGACCTTTCTTTCTATACCCGTACGAGTCTTTCATCTCGCTGACCGTACGCATGCCCTGTTGTGATCCCTGAGATGCCTCCTGTGTGTTCGACCACCGGCATATCTGTCGTATGTTTCTCCCCGGTGATCCTCTGAATCTCTCCTGCGTGTTCGACCACCGGCATATCTGTCGTATGCTTCTCCCCGGTGATCCTTTGAATCCCTCACGCATGTTCGACCATCGGCATATCTGTCGTATGCATCTCCCCGATGGTCCTTCGGATCCCTGCTGCATGCCCGAACATTCGAGCACCTGCATATCTGTACACATCTCTCCGGCGATTCTTCAGATCACTCCTGAGACATCATATACGTTCCCTTGTAGTAGTAATTGACTTTTCCATTCTCGGACTTCACCTCGAATCCGAGATCAGACATGATCGAATTCGCCTTCTTGAGCGTAATACGCTTTCCCTGATAGACGTATTCGTACTTGTTTCCGCCCTTCCGGGATACGCTGATTCCGGCATCTGCGTAGATTTCATCTGTATACCGCAGCGCGCCAAGTTCCATATCCTTGAAATTATCCAGCATTTGAAAACCTCCGTCTGCTTCTTACAATTCTCTCACACAAGTTACTATCGATATTCTCAAACAGGTCACACGCGAAATTCAACTCTTCCGAAGGAAGGTATCCTCCGCGCTGTTCAATACGCTTATCATCGATACATTATTTTATACGAGCGGCCAGCTGCAGGGGCCAATGATTATTCCAATATACCCTGAAGAATTTATTTTCGCAAGTCTGCCTATGCTTTTTATCCGTATTCAGGTCCTTTCGCTTCAGCTTGAACTCCCCTGCAGAGTCTGTCATCATTATACAATAAAGAAGGAGAGCTGACCACGGCTCTCCTTCTTTGTTCTCATTTTTTTTATTCTTCATCGCGCAATACTCGTGATTTTAAGCAATTCTTCTTTATCATCATGCCGCTGCTCTCGCATATCGGTTATTCCCAAGTCCGAGGATCATCAGCATGATCGGCTCGATGAATACAAGCCCGAATGTATAACCGATTCCGTGTCCGAAGCTCTTTGACAGGCTGTGAGCCAACTTTATCTGGATCGCGATCGTGACCGTGCAGGCTGCTACTGCCGTGATAATAAACAGGAACTCCATAACACCGGAGACCACACCGATCGTTACAAGCGCGCTGCAGGAGCAGGCCAGCAAAGCAGAAGCGATGTATCCCCAGAAGTATCCTGATCCGATCAGCTCCCTGAAAAGCAGGTAATCGCTGTAGATCGGGATCAGACTTTTCCATCCCGGCATTCCCATCTTCTCAAAAATGAAATACTTTCCTATCAGTGAAAGCACAAAAATAAATACTGCTGTCATCATATGCATCGTCATGATCTTTTCCCTCTCTCTCTTATAGAATTACTGTTATCTTCTCACTTGGGTATTTTTTATGCCCTGATACTTTTTTATACGAACGAGCAGCCGAGCGGGTCAGCCAAAATCAGGCTAATATTCAAAGCCAAATCCAAAGCCAGTCTCTGCCAACATCAGTCAATTTCAATCAGCATCAATCAATCACAATCAATCTCAATCACCGGACCAGCCAGATCAAAAGCCATCTCAAGTCATAATAAAGAGTGCCGCCTCGACAGGCCGGATCCTTGTCCGGTCCGCCGGGGCGGCACCCTTTTGGAGAGATATTTGTGAAGAAGTGACTGCCTGTATCAGTCTGTCACTTATATATTATCTTTTTTATTACTCTACCTTCTCGAATTTACGCAGCAGCTGCGAATCCGTTCTCCTGTCTGTCGATTCTGCAGTTCAGCTCATTCTGTGCAAGCGCCTTGGCGATGATGCCTAAGCCCAGGAGGGAAAGCAGCAGGTAAATGATTCCTGAGTTGCTTGATTTTCCGGAGATGATATCCATTTTCTTACCAAGCTTGTATCCCCAGTACAGGCCGTAGATGCCAAGTGTGCAGATCGTTACGAGAAATGCAAGTCCGCCGCTCATCGTCGCCTCTTCCGGAGCCAGACGGTTCGTCTCATTTGTGAGCTTTACGAACCAGTAGATTCCGTAGATGCCAAGTGTTACAAATGTAAGAATGATGCAGCCTGCGATGCTTCTTTTTTTCATTTCCATTGTTCTTTCCTCTCTTTTCTCTCTTTTTATTATTTGTTTTTGCTTTTTGCTTTCTTGTTTTCTTTCGGGCCTCTCTTTTGCCCTGACACTTATATATACGATGGTCCCCGTTTCTTGTTTTCTTTCGGGCCTCTCTTTTGCCCTGACACTTATATATACGATGGTCCCCGAGGAGAGGGCTAAAACTTTTTTTCTTATTTACATGCAGCTTAATCGACCTTACTTTTCAAAGTAAATTCCAGTTCTTCTGGAATTTACTTCGAAAAACCAAGTCAAGAAGATCTGCTGGAATTTACTCTGAAAAACAATGATTGCGGAACATCTATTCAGCAGTTGTTCATTAAGGATTTAATTGACAAAGTAAATCAGATACCGCACCCCAGCTTTACTTTGGCAAATGTTCATTTGACATCTGCCTCGAATTTACTTTGGCAAACAGGATTTTGTATGGGATACAACGCAGCAGATCCTGCGGTACTTTTGATCCAGTGAGTCACGCAAGGCAAAAAAAGGACCTCATTTCGCTTAGATCTGCGAAACGAAGTCCTTGATCTTTCATTTTTAATTACGCTACAGCGACAAGTCCGTTCTGTCTGTCAATCGCGTGGTTCAGCTCATCCTGCGCAAGCGCATGGGAGACAATCCCGAAGCCGACCAGGGAGACCAGCAGGTAAAGGACGCCTGTGTTGCGCTGATTTCCGGAGATGACATCGATCTTCTTGCCAAGCTTATATGCCCAGTACAGACCGTAGATACCAAGTGTACAGATCGTTACAAGGAACGCAAGTCCGCCGCTCATCGTCGCCTCTTCCGGAGCCAGACGGTTGGTCTCATTTGTGAGCTTTACGAACCAGTAAATTCCGTAGATGCCAAATGTTACAAGTGTAAGAATGATGCAGCCTGCAATGCTTCTTTTTTTCATTTCCATTGTTTTTTCCTCTCTATCCTTTTGAATATATTTTTTGCTTCTTCTATTTCTTTTTGATCTTTCCTTCGGGCCTCTCTTTTGCCCTGACACATATATATACGAGGCTCCCTGATGTAGGGCTAAAACTTTTTTAAATTGCCGCGCTGTTCACTGTCACGCTGTTTGGTTGTTCGTATAATTACGCTTATGAGCGAAAGTCAAAAAAAGAACCGCCGCACTTTCGTGCAGCGGTTCTCCCTTCTGAAAATTCAGTGTGTGATTTACAGCCTGTCTGATTACTGCTCCTCATCCTTTTTTCTTCTCTTCAGGAAAAGGAAGATAGCAAACAGCGCTCCGGCTGCCGCCGCAGCCACGACAGGAAGCATCTTTCCTTCCATCGCCGATGCAGATGTGCTGTCAGATCCGTCATCCGGATCGACATCAGCAGAGCCATTGCCCTTGATATCGTCATTCAGACCGCCCTGGCTGCCGTTGGATGTATTCCCTGCCGCCTGATTTCCGGTCTTCTTATCCTTTCCATTCGACCCTTTATCTTTTTTGTCTTTATCTTTACCTTTCGCTTTGCTTCCGTCAGCGCTTGTGCCGGCTTTGTTCTTATTGTCGGCAGTGCCTGCAACGGCTGCGCTCTGACTGTCAGCTGCGCCTGCGCTGGCTGCTGTATCGCGTATGCTCTGGCTTCCGGATGAACTGCCCAAAAGGTTCACTGTGGAGCTGTTTCTGTCTTCTGCATATGCCGCTATTATCCGATCCTCCAGCCACTCAGGTCTCGTTCCTGTATACGAGTAGTAAGATCCGGCGTCAGCCACCCCTGTGTCATTATTCTCATATCTGGTTCTCGTGGCATAAGGATTATAGGTAGTCACCTCAGTCCTCATCCTGTCGTTAAGATCACGATAAACTATGATCGAGCTTCTCATTCCCTGACCGCTTCCGATGCTTGCTTCCGGCCTCTTAACGCCAACATGTGTTACGGTCGGACCCATGATCGGATTCTCATAATATACCTCGGAGATGAGACCGCCTGCCGGATAACTGTCTGCCGCCTGCTGAATATCCCTAAGGTATGCATACTGTTTTCTGTCGGCACCCGTACAGGTAAATCCGTAGGAGCCCTGCGGAGATTTCAGGTTAATGTCAATCCCTTTCCACAATGCAAGGGCAAGTCCTGTCCTGTTCAGGATCGTTGTATCTGTTAAAGCGCCTCCGCTTACAGCCCGGTTCTCGATGTCACGGCATTGCCTTTCAATCCGATCGTACATCGAATACGTATACACTCTGCGCACCTGTTTGACAATGAGCTGACCTGGCTGAGCATCCGGGGTCATCCAGTCTTCAATATAGAGATATCCGTTATCGGCTCTGGCTGCCGGTGTATTCTCCATACCGACCTGCCGCACCCGAGGAGTATTGTCTCCTTCACGGACAATATCCACCACGGCACCTGCCATCTGGCCGACAAATAAAATGCATCCGTCTTCTATCTCAATATCGTTCTTCTCTGCCTGCGGGTCATTGAAATATGACTTTGCTGTTCCCTGTATGTCGCGATTTTCGACATCATCGCCGTCAATCCAGCCATATGTATTCATGGAGATCGCTCTGCCATAAATGTAAGACGAATCTCTGATCGAAATCAGCTCTCTCATAGAGCCTGTATTCTTAGAGTCGCCTCGCGCTTTTCCTCCACCAACACTGTCAACAAGTCCTGACCTCGAAGATGCGATGATCATGCTTGCGCCCCGGCTGCTATGAAGCGGATCTTCCTCAGACTCGGTTTTTGCCGTAATGCTTACATTGGAATATCCTCTCACATAGCTTCCGTCATAAATATTTACATCCGTATTGAATATGAGATAATTACCTGCTTCCACAGAATTCGGAAGAACATTCTTACCATCCATTTCGTAAATGCACAGAGCCACAATTACCATAGCCTCCCGGCTGGATGTAAGATTCACATTTCGACCGGTGATCGTGCTGTGCTTCACATTGACCTGAAGCTCTTCGTCATAACGATTCCTTGCGAAGCTGTTTCCGTTGCTGTTATCCACTCCGCCCGCCAGCCCATTGGCTCTTGCTTCAATACACGTTCTCCTCTTATCTGTGTTAGAGTCATTCTCGCCATATCCATCCTGCACTTTAAGGTTGATCGTTCCGAATGGGGCATAAATCTCTGAATTCTCCCAGGTATTGATCTTCGCTGTCACTTTGATTTCGTTTTCCGCCTGCATATTGGTAAGGGTCTGACCGGCATTCCGTCTTTCAGCAGCAGATGCATAGATCTGATCACTTCTATCCAGTCCGTTCACATCATCACCTGATGCAATGATATTCAGCGTGATATCCCCGTACCATGTCCGCAGCCTTGCCTGCTTCAGGAGATCGATCTGCTCACTGCGTTTCAGTATGTTGCGTGCATCGGAAACAGCGCCCTGTTTGGTTTCCAGGCCACCGTACAGCGCTTCGGCTCCCATATCTGCTGTACCACGGATTACAGCCTGGATATCCATGCGGGCCTCTAAATACGCATTCTGTCCGATCAGGATCTTCTCAGACTGACGTGTATAGTTCTCAGCAGCCAGGCTCTCTTCTTTCCTGAATTGTGTTACGTTTTTCGGCGTTTTTGCAGATGACTCCAGATAGCTGTGCGTATGCAGATAAATGTTTCCCTGTGTTGCCAGAATCGTTGTATTGTCTCCGATCTCTACATCGCAGTAAGCAGCGATTACTGTCGGCAATACGTTCACATATCCGCCCTCTGCCAGATACCCTTTAACAGTTTTCATTCCGGCTTCAGCCCAGTTGTTATTGACAGTTACAAAACTGACACGCGGTCCTTCGAGATATGCGGATTTTCCTACCCAGCTCCTCGTGACGCTCATGAAAGCTGGATCTCCGTCCTTACATCCATCGGCACTTGCCTGATCCAGAGTTCCGATTCCTGCCCGTACAAGTTTGTTCAGTTCGTCCTCATACAGCTTCGCAGAACCAAAGAGCGATTCTGCCTTTGCTGTCGAACTGTCTGTCGATGTAACTGCAATTCCTCCTTCGGCAAACATGTCGACAACAAGCAGGATACTGGATCCGATCGAAGCCTCCGTCCTGTTCCTTGTAAGAGCACTCACCTGCGTGCCCAGATTCTGGGCAGTTTCCACACTCTGAGGAGACACCCTGACGCCGCCAAGTGCTTTCAAAGCAGTCTCTGCAGAAACAATAACGTCCTGCCCGGCATAAATCAGTCCGGGTCCGTAGATATAAGCAAGGTTGACAGCCTTTGCCACTGCATCAGCTTTGTTCGATGCAAATGAAAGAAGACAAGCACCCATGCTTTCCTTTTCGAAAACAGGGTATCCTGTTTCTGCGCAGGCGCCGGAGATTCTTTCAGCATCCGCGCCATCCCTGTAGTAGGGGTATCCGTTGAGGACGGATCTGATCTCGAGTTTCTTCAGATGTGCTGCATAATCAAGCCTTTCAGGATCAAAGTGCGCCCTCTGCTCCACTGCGATCTCCGCAGTCGTATCGGCTGCCATAATGTCGAACGGATCATATCCTCTGCCCTCCGGGTAATCGAAAACAGTCTCCGTAACATATGCATGCGCACCCACATTGCCGTCCGCTATGATATGGACAAGCGGATCATCTTCAGCTAAACGCTTAAGAGACGCTTCCCCCGTCGTCCCGGTATAGGCTCTCGCGGTATTGTGCTTTATTCTCTGTCCATCTTTGTTGACCGCCCCGCTTCCGATCATCGTTGTCTGTGCATCCGACATTGCAATGTAGGAAACAAGGATGTACACCGTTTTCGATGAAATCGTGCCGTTGTACAGCGGCTCCACCACTTCGGCTTTGAATGTTCCCAAAGCTTCTGCATTGATCCGGTTCACCCCGATCATGCCGTAATTATAGATGATCTTCGGAGCATCCATGAACGCTTTCGCGTAGGACTGCGCATAGACCTTGACTTCAGTCGTGTCTGCCGCCTTCACATCGCATCCGTAAAGTTCTGCAAGAGAGCTTCCGCTGAATTTTGCCTCAGCATTGGTCAAATGCCTGACCAGAATCCCCTCCGGATCCTGTGCCGGTGTCACGATCGCGATCGCACCCTTGTCCTCACAGAGGAAACCGGTCGAAGTATATCCGGGATCCGAATTGAACCATGTCTGGATATAAATGTTGTTCGCCGTAACTTTTGTGTAATTCATGTTCGCAAGAACAGATGCATTCTGATGTGCGAATGCAGCACCTGCTCCGATCGTGCCTTTCGTCAGGTTGATCGGACGGATCTCTGCCTTCGCCAGCGAATCCATCGCCGAATAGACCTTCACATTGTTTCCTGCGGTGATCACACCCATCTTACTGCTGCTGTCACCGCCGGTGATCTGTGCAAGATTGTAAAAGTCATTCTTTGCGGCTGCAATGTTCATTGCCCTTTGCTGACCGATTGTCAGTTCGCCGGGATGGACGGTCACGATGATATTGGAAGTCACTCTCCCGGTATCGCCCTCTCCTGAGAGAACGCTGAGGTCTGTCACCTCGATCACCGCATCCTCTGCATGAAGCTCTGCCACGTTCTTTGTACCGATGTATCCGAGCGCCACTGTTCCGCCGAGTCCGGCTCTTTCATTGTCCGCCTGCTCTCCGGTCACTGTCATATCATTTTCAGAAAATGCCTCGATCCTGACAGTCGGAGCCTTAATGTCCGTCTTCGCGACCGACGCGTTATTTCTCGCGTTTTCTATTCCTATGACGACCAGTCCGTTCAGATTATTGCCGTTTCCGTTTGTAAGCAGATATCCCTGGACATCGGTCCTGGCCGACAGCCTGGCCTTGATATTGACTGACTTCGCATTCAGGCTGCCGGTTCCGTTCACGGACTGTGCCTGTGTAACATTACTTACGCTGTTGCTGCCGATATAGGCAAGGTTCACCGGGTCGTTGATTACGATCTCCAGACCCGGATCGAGTGCGCAGTAGTCCGGTTTTGTCGCAGCCATCTTCACATCCGCATCGGATTTCGTCTCCGCGATGACCTGAACGTCTGCCGCTGCCGCATTCACCGTGATCCCACCCGCTATATAAGCATGGGTAGTCGTACGGTTTACAGCTGCCGCCGCACTCACAGCAGTTCTGTCTTCCATTCCGGATTCCGGCACACCCGCTCTCGGCGCCATTCCCGTTGATGTCTCTGCTGTCACTCCCAGAGTCCTTCCGGTCATATTCACTTCCGCTGTGTTCGTGATGCCTGCCTCTGCAGATCCATCGTAGTATTCGAGTGCAAGGATCCTCGTAAGATCCCTGTTGCCTTTTGCCGCCGCGATGGATGTCGCGTGGACGTTGTCAAATGCAAACCCGGCACTGATATTCATCCTGTCCGCGTTTTTGACCGTTGCATGGAGACGCGCTGCCACCCTGGAGCTGACAGATGTATACGCCACATTGTCACGTCCTCCGGGTGCACCCTGTGCGCCCGCAATTGCGAGAGCATAGATCCCGGTCCTGTTCGGCTCCTCCTTTGCTGAAATCCCTTTCCTGGCAGCTGTATGGCTGAGCGAGTCAAGGACTGATGTTCCGCGGAACGTAAGATTTTTTCTTGCGGAAATGCCCGACTGTGCCGCTGCGCTTACTTCGAGCATTCCGCCGCTTGTCAGAGTGCCGTACGCATCCGCATACACATTGCCGTTCATGAGAACAGCTGCCGTACCGGTACCGACGCTTTCTGTCGTTTCGCTTCCGACCGCTCCGGCGATCACATACAGATTGAGCAGATCCTTTGCATTGACTGTGATGTCACTGACCGCCTCTACGACCACATCCGGCTCGATCCGTGCAGATACAGAATCTTCCCATCCGTTATATCGTGTTACTGTTCTTGTGATTTTTCCGTCAATGCTCTCGTACACGGCCTTGTCCGGCTCCGAGGCAGCATCGCCTGCCGGCTGAAGGAGAGATCCGTACTCCCCTGTTCCGTTCGCCATACCGATCGTCTCTCCCACACCTTTGACACCTGCCTCGAGAATCCCTTCGAGATAGAGCAGCGGAAGAGGATCTCCCGTAAAGTCGTTGAACCTGACTCCTGTCCCGCCGTTTGCCAGGATATGCATGAGCACTGTTCCGGGACGGATCGCGCTGCCGCCGGCGTAAATTGCATCATGAGCGTCTTTGGTCAGCAGGCTGCCGATTGCAACAACTGCTGCCGTACCGGCTGTCTCTACAGAACCGTTGGCCCCCAGCATAGCCGTAAGGATATTGACTGTTCTGGCAGAATCCGCCTTTACGGACAGGCTCCATATCTTCATCTGTGTATTTCTTCCTACAGAAGCTTCGACTTTATTGTAGGAGACCGACGCAGCTGCCGAGACACCGCCTTTTGTTTCATTGGTCTTAACGTCCGTTCCGACGACGCCCGTCAGAGTGTATGTGTTATTCGCGGTAACTGTGACAATTCCTGCTTTTTCAGAATTTGCACCGCTGACTGTAACGTTCTCTCCGATCCGGGCAATCGTCTCCGTACCGGTCAGGACGACCATCAGGCTTCCGCCGAGGACTTCCTCAGCACCTTTGCCTGTCGTTCCCTGAACATATGCGTCCACGGTTTCTTTCGAATCCGCTGTCACAGCTACGCTGCCGCCCAGTACCGTGCTTTCATCTGCGATTACGGAGGACGCTCCGTTATACAGATAGACAAGGAGGGCAGCTCCCGTATTGCCGATGGTTTCTGCGTTTCCATAAGTCTTTGAAGCATCCCTGACTATAAGATTGCTGTCAAGTCTGTCCTCGCTCCCTGATGTGACACGGACCACCTGTCCTCCACGGAGGAATCCTGAAGCAAAAGCATCAGCCCTGTTCCTGAAATACAGTGCACCCGATACACCGCAGGCTTCCGCTGCCGGACCGGATCCCGTCACAAAGGAGTGGACGATCGTCTGCTCAAATGCAATGACTTCTACCGCATCTTTCGCGGCTGCCAGGAGTCCTTCATTTTTCGCGCTGACATTCTTCCCGAAGAAGCCATAGAGCACTGTCGGAGCTTCTGTTCTCGCCCCTGCTTTTTTGAGACCGCCGGCGAGGATCAGCGCATCCGTCTCATCTTCAGCTTCTATGTGTACATCTCCCGATGTGCCGGTATCCCCGACCTCACCGGTGAACTCGTCTTTGATCTCCGTTCCCGCAAAGAGCTGCGCCTCTTTTCCGGCTGTCGCCCGCACGGTATTCGCGACATTCACATCCGCGATCGTCCCGTTGACAGAGGCCTCTCCCGATGCGCCTGCGCCTTCGACCGTCAGCATGATATCCTCTTTTGCGCCCGCATAAAGGATGATCCCGGTACGGCTGTCCGTCTTCTTCTTTCCGCTCGCATCCGTCCCGGCCTTCTCCACTGTGATGGCGGGCAGGGATGCCATCGCCTTCAGGTACGCCATCATGTTAACGACCGCGTCCACGGTATTTTTCTCAATGACCGCAGCTGCCGCCCCGCCATTCGAAGCGCTCGGATTTTCATCCACACCGGCCGTGATCATCTTATTCATCGAATCAAGGACAGCTGTCACAGCGATGGACCCGTCCGCGGTCACGCCCGTGGCTGCCGTCGCCTTATAGTTCCAGCTGTTTTCGCTGTTTGCGCCCACGACTGTCCGTACGCTGTTCCCGCTCTTTGCGCCGGCTGCCAGACCGATCAGTCCGCTGCCTTCTGTTCCCCTTACAGGGTCGAGCACAATGAGCATTTTCTCATCGAGGGTGGAGAGCAGCCAGACATTGCCGCCTGCCGTGACAGTAGAACCTTCTCCGAGAAGCGTCTCGACATATCTTGCCGCGTCGAAGAAAACAGCGACCCCCGTCGGGCTGAAGGCGTACCTCTTATCCGTGACCGGATCGGCCGCGATAAGGTAACTCGACGCTTTCGCTTCAAGACGCACATCGCCCTTCGCAGTGATCTCGACCTTTCCGGTCTCGACGACCGTGGAACCTGCCGACCTCATGATGTTCATGACTGCCGCGATCGCACCGGGCAGGGCATCTGTGTTCGCTCCCGGGATGCTGACCATCTGTTCTTTTGTTTCCGCTTTGAGGGATACGTTCCCTTTGCTGCTTGCGATCTTCGAATTCATCCCGGCCTTCGTGAGCACCGACGATCCCGAATAGATATAACTGCTGTTTCCTCCTGTCACTCTCGTTCCGTTCTTCCTGTTAGCGGTCGAGACCAGGGAGTTCTTGGTATTATAAAGTGCTGTTCCGATCTCAGCTTCGAGGGCACCCTCGATCCGGGCCCCCGTTCCGACTTCCGCCAGGACTTTGTCCCTGTCTGTGAGGACGACGATCGAACCGCCGCCCGGAGGGATCGCACCGAACCTATCGGAGCCGCCCGGGAGGACAGCAGCCGACTTGACTGCGTCTTCTACAGCCTTCTGTGTGTAATATCTGCCTGCCGTGAGCCTTGCGTCATCCCCGATCACTGCCTCCGTCACATTCTGAGAAGTCATGAGGACAACGGATGTGCCGGTCTCCTCATGGACCTGA
>CADABA010000077.1 GCA_902785985.1 uncultured Lachnospiraceae bacterium | reverse complement strand
ATTCATTTTGAAAATATTCGGCATTCTGGCGGTCATCTACGCGGCGCTCTTTGCCGTCTTCTACTATGACCTGGACGGGAAGTTCATATACTATATTTTCGAGCCGTTCATGGTGAAGCGGTTCGACAATATGAAGAGAGAGGACAATCTGAAAACGCCCTATGATATGAAAGAGGACGTGATGAAAGAAGAGTGATCTCTCTCATGGCGGCAGCATTCACGAGAGACCTTCATCGGGTTCTCTATCTGAAGGAATAACTGATATGTGATCTTAGGGGCTTGGGCCCGGCACTATAAGATCTAAAAAAGACCCTGTCGAACGGATGAAAAGCAGTTCGGCAGGGGTTTTATTACTTTATCTTACGAAGTGAAAGGAAGTGGATCATCCCGATAGTATCAGAGTGACCTTCCTTGTAAATTACCGTAAGGAGAAGGAACGACATGTATAAATTCAGAAAAAATTTTATCAGAAAACTGACAGCCGGCGTCCTGACAGCCGCGCTCCTCACCGGATGCGGGGCAGCCGCTGCAGATGGTGTGAATGAGAGCGGGGCTCTTCAGGCGGCAGAAGCCGCGGAGGATAACAGCATCGGAGAGGACGGCGCTGATACTGACCATGCAGAAGATGGCGGGGAGGAATCCACAGGAAAACCCCGGCTCATGGAAGAGGACGAGGAAGAGATTACTCCCTCCCGGGCAATCATGAATGCCCGCCAGTCACACGATGTCGGTGACTCGGTCATTTATCCTGAGCAAAAGAAGAATCAGAAAAAGAAATACTCGATCCTGGTCTACATGATCGGATCAGACCTTGAGGCCTCCCACGGCTACGCGTCCGCGGATATGAAGGAGATGGAGAATTCGGGAATTGATTTTACCGATAACAACCTGATTGTCTACGCGGGCGGTTCCCGCCTGTGGAAAACGGATATTCCAAGTAATCGGAATAATATTCTCGATATGAGCCGTGAGGCAGGAGACAGGGTCGTGGCACATACCGAAGACACCTCCGATATGGGCTCGCCCGATACACTGGCGGCTTTTCTTGACTACGCCGTCGAGTATTATCCTGCGGAGCATTATGCCCTGTTTTTCTGGGATCACGGCGGGGGGTCTGTCTACGGTTACGGCAACGATACGCTCTACCGGGGCGATTCTCTGCTCTTGAGCGAGATGGAAAAGGTCATGAGTGAGTCTCCCTTCAGAGAGGGGGGAAAAGCCCGCCTCGATCTTGTAGGGTTTGATGCCTGCCTTATGTCCACTGCGGAAAATGCGCTGGTCTGGTCTGAATACGCCGATTACATGATTGCTTCCGAGGAGACGGAGCCCGGAGACGGCTGGTGTTATCATTTCCTGGATGTCTTTAACGGAACGGATTCTGCCGAAGAGATCGGACGGGCGATCATAGACGAGTACAGCACATATTATGCGGAAAAGCGCAGCCCGCTCAACGATCCGGATATCACACTGGCCCTGCTTGATCTCAAGGAGATGACGGGACTGGTGGAAGGGATCAACGGACTGGTACTTGCGATGCAGAAAGAAATCAGGAGTGACTACTTTCCGGATCTGGTCCGCACCAGGACCGCGACAAAGATGTTCGGTGTCAGGGATTCCAGATCGGAAGCGTATGACCTGCTTGACCTGGGAGACCTGGCGTACAGGGTGAAGACCAAATTTCCGAAAGAGGCATCCACCGTGCAGTCGGCCCTCGGTGACGTGATAGCATACAGCACTGAGGAGGTGGATGGCTCCTGCGGTCTCTCTATATATTTTCCCGGAGAGAACAGGGAACTCTATGAAGCTGTGGAAGAGAGCGGGGGGGAGACGATGTACGTTTCCTCTGAATTCGCAGATTTTGTGAAAGTTTATTCGAATCTTTGGATGACGGCCTCCGACGCGGACTGGACTGTGCCGACCCCTGTCAATAACGGAAATGAAGTGACAGTGCAGCTCACTGAGGAGCAGATGAAAAACCTTGATAAGGCGACCTATACCGTCCTCACTGATGAGGGGAATGGCGGTTACCGCCGCGCGCTCTGTAAAGTCGAGGTGAAGCCTGACGATCAGAACGTGCTCCATATACCGACAGATCCCGCTTTGTTCTGTGCAGCAAATGGAACAGAGACCATGGACCGCCCCTGCGCTTTTGCACAGGTAGAAGACAGAGGGAATACCATGACATATGATAGCATGGGGACTTGTTTCAGCTATGGTGAGAATATGATGGATTCGCCTTGCGAGCATATTACCGTAACCCTGGAAGAGCGTGAGGGAAGTATTCGTGTCAAATCCTTCTGTTACGATGACAGTGTCGTTGCAGTCGGGGGAAAAAACACCGTTGATATCTTCCAATATACTGCGATCAATGAGTATATTTTTGATTCCCTCTATCCGACACGCGGCGAGGATGGAACCATGCTGCCGTATTACCGTTGGGATTCAGCGTCAGGGGGGATCATCTGTACTCCTCTGAATATCGATGACTCGTTTTGTTTCATGGAAAAACATGCCAGTGAACTGAAACAGCCCACTGTCGTTCAGGTCATTCTCCGGGATATTAACGGAGGTGAGCACGGTTCTGATATCTGCGCATTGAGTGCGGGAAGAAGTGATGCCGAGAAGGATACCGTTTCGCTTGATACCCCGAAAGGTACCCTTACCTTTGAGATCCGGGAGGGAGCGGCCTATCTCACAGACTATACCGGTGACGACAGATCGCTTGAGCTTCCGGAAAAGGTGGAGGGATATCCCCTTAAGGGGCTCGACTATGGCTCGATCAACAGTGCTGCTACCCTTCGGACCCTGGAGATACCGGAGGGAGTAACAACGATTGGCCGTCATGTAATCGGATATACACCCAAATTAAAGGAACTTATTCTTCCTTCCACTCTGGAACTGGTGGATGAGAAGGCTCTGGGGCATGGGACTGAGGAGCTGGAGAAGATCACGGTAAAGGGGACGAGCAAGGCTGTCACGTCCATTGACGGCGTGCTCTTCAGTGCGGATGGTAAGAAACTGCTTAAGTATCCCGCGAAAAAGGGCCGAAGTTATACTGTTCCGGAAGGGACCGAAACCATAGCTTACGACGCTTTTTATAAGGCAGATCTTGTCGAGATCGAGTTTCCGGAGACGCTGAAGAATATAGATAACTACGCGTTTGAAGGGTGCAGGGGGCTCGATGCGCTGATTTTTCCCGAGAGTCTTGAACGGATCGGAGCGGGAGCCTTCAGCGAGGGGATAGTAGCCGGCGATGAGGATCCGGCGCGGCTGATCGAGAGTGTGACACTCGGAGCGAATGTTTCTGTAATCGGGCCCGAGGCTTTTACCGGTTATCCTGTCGTCGGATTCGATGTGAGTGAAGACAATCCTGTCTTTTCCTCCGTGAACGGCATGATCATGTCCAAAGCCGGAGATGTTCTGGTATATTGCCCGGAAGAAATCGGCGGCTCTGTCATTCTCCCCGAAGGCGTAACAGGACTTACAGCGGGCGTTTTCAGTGAGCTGCCCGCAACTACCGTCTTTTATTTCCCGGATTCGCTTACACGCATGAATATATATGACTTTCCTTATACATGGTCAGACAACTATGATAAAGAGTATGATCTCACCATTTACTGCAGTAAAGGGTCGGCGGCTGAGACCTTTGCGGTCAGGAATAAGCTGAACTGTCAGATCGCTGAGCGGGAAGATCTTGACCTTGGAAGCTATGTCAATATGTCTGTGCCAGCACCGAACGGATCCTACAGATTCAGGGTCTACGAGGATCACGCTGTTTTCATTGCCTATATGGGAAGCGGAAGCAGCATTGCGGTTCCGTCAAAAGTCAAAGGTGTTCCCGTGACAGAAATCGGGGATGGGGATACGCCTGTTTATAATGCCGATGATAAACCGCTTGATCTCCGGAACAACGCAGATGATGATATCGAGGTCACGAATTTAGGCCGATGTGAGTCTGAAAAGCTTCGCAATGTGGATATACCGGACAGCGTCATCCGTATTAACAATGAAGCCTTCTCGGTTATGGATATTGAACAGGATGTACTTCGGCTTCCGGATCATCTTGAGACGATCGGAGAGCGCGCATTCGGCGGCAAATATCGGGGATCCAATATCGGGAGCTTTGCCATATCGGAGGAGAATCCTTATTTCACGGTGGTGGATGGGGTACTTTTCAACAAAGACTGCAGCGAGCTGCTGAAGTTTCCGAATAATGCGGACACGAGTCTTCCGGCACTTGCTGTTGAGAAGAACGGGCGGGATAAACGCTATGTCTATCAGGTTCCGGAAGGGTGCAGGAAGATTGGCCCCTATGCATTTGTTAATCTGAAACTGACCGATGCTTACGATAAGTATGCGCCACCGATTGACAGTTTTGAGGTACGGCTTCCATCCGATGTTGAGATAATCAGTGACTTTGCTTTTTACGAAGCCAGAGTTTCTGCGGTGACGTTGAATGAAGGACTGCAGATCATCGGTGTAAGCGCATTTTCCTTTGCCAGACTTGCCAGCGATGTGCTGATTCTGCCATCCACTGTGACGGAATTGGGAGACGATGCTTTTTCGTACGTTTCCCGGAAAGATGAGAACGGTGATCTGGTCTACGGCTTCAGCCGGATCGAACTGCCGGATGATTTGAAGGTCATAGGCAGAAGAGTCTTTGCAAACGATTCGGAGCACTATTATACATGCGATCAGCTGGTCATAGGAAAGAAACTGAAAAAGATCGACACAGAGGCATTCTGTGACTTATGCACTCTGGCTTATGAGGTAAATGAAAAAAATCCGGCGTTTTCCAGCAAGGACGGCTGTCTGCTGAGCAAGGACGGTGCGAAGCTGATCCAGGTGCCCCGGGAATTAAGCGGAATATTCCATGTTCCGGAGGGAGTCACAGATATCGGAGAATGCGCATTTTACGATTGTGATAATATAAGTGATATCTATATCGGGCCGGAGGTCACGCATATCAATCCCCGGGCGATCTACACAGATGAGACCGAACCTGTCATTCACGGACAGGCCGGTTCGGAGGCGGAGCGTTTTGCAGACTCAAAAGGCTTTGAATGGAGGGAGGAATCTTGAGACGATATCGGTTATTTTCATTTTTCATGATTTCCACTGTCATTCTTATGATGGCCGGCTGCGGGACCAATGCAGGAGGAAAGGCCGTCAATCTAAGAGGCAATATTTTGCCGAAGCGGATCGAGAACCTCTCGTATGAAGATGTGATCCCGGAGGGTTCGGAAGCAGGCTGGGTGGAAAAATATGATGCCACCGCGTTTAATGAGCGAATGCTTACCGGTACCTGGAAACGGACGCGAACGGAAGGAGAAACGGAAGTCCTGGAAGTTCCGGCTCCTTCAGGAAGCGGCAATGAAGCACTCAGGGTCAACGCATTTCCAGAGAACATGATCTTTTCCAATGCCAGCAGGACTGAAGAGCGCGAAGTATTCTGGCTCCCGCTCGATGAATACACTTACCTTCAGGCTGAGTATGAACTGGCATCTGATCCACGTAATACGTCTGAGGCGGAGAGCGGGGATCAGGACATAAGTGACAGTTCTGTAGTCGGAACTTCTGTTCCTGCATCGGCCGGGACCTGCGAATTCCGAATGCTCTGCGAGGTGGCGGATCAGCTCCTGGCTGTCGGATTTACCGGTGAGACTACAGATGAGGATTACTATAATGACACAGTAGATGTTCTGGAAATACAGGAACTTGACTATGAATTTTCCTGGACCGGCTGTGAACTGACCCTCTCCTATGAGGGGGCCAGCGCTACCTATGTTCCTGCCACTTTTCACGGTGATATGCAGGCCGCATGCGATGGGTTCTCAGGCACAAATTCCCAGACCAGGATTCCGGGCTGGCAGATGTCACCGCTCTCATTAAGCGGGGACGGAAGCGGTACAGTCGGTACGTACTATGATAATAACATACCGATGCACTACAGCTTTGATGAAGACGGCAGTTTCTCTGTGGTGATGGAGAATGGGGAGACGATCAAATATGATGCCTACTGGTATTCTGACGGATGCCTGACCCTTGGATCGGGTGATTATAAGATTCTGTATCAGCCCGTTATCTACGTTTACGACGGCGATGATTACCGCGTTCGTTATGCAGAGTCTAATATTTTTGGTTTAGATGAACTGAAGCTTGCCGGCAGGGATCTGCTTACTCCTCTTTTTGTGCCTGTAAAGAAACTGGTGGATGAGGGCTACAAGACCGATGTTGATCTGGATAAGACAGTGATCCCTTCCGGCTGTGTGAGTCCCGAATTCAAGCTTCGCTTCAGAACTTCTGAAGTCTCAGTCTTTGCATTTAACCCGACTGACCTGGATCTTCCTTTGGGAGCAGCAATCGTCTGTCGATACCGGATCAGTGATGAAACAGGCAAAGCTTCCCGCCGGACCGACTTTACTATGCTCAAGGATTATGCGACCTGCGGTGAGACCACAAGGGAGGAGCTTCTCGAATATGCTAATATCTTCCCGGTCAATGAGAACCTCATGGTGGCCAGTGTTTCGGTTCCGGGATTTCTGTATTCGAGTGATTTCAGCAATTACGGTGCAAACGTACTTGAAGAATTTATGAATATAGACGACAACTGTATTCTCCGGTTCGAGATGGCGGGAAATACTCTGCACGCAATCGATTGTTACATCACGGATATTGTTGATCACGATCTGATCTATAACATGGAAAATGAAAATACCCTTAATTTATCCCCGGAAGATATCGAGGCCACGTGTTCTGTCCGGGATGAACTGGCGGAGCAGATCAGGGACGGTCTCAGTTCATTTTCCGATGTGACCTGTGATAAATACGGGGCTGTATATATCCCATGGTCCAGACTGTTCCCCTATGGGAAAGCGGAACTCAGTGAAGAAGGAAAGGCATATCTGGACAGACTGTACACCAGCTATTCCGGCATAATGGCCGGAGCCATACAGCCGGCCAGCATCGAGATCGGTGCCTGCGCCAGATTTGAACTGAAGGAAAATGGCGTCTCCTTCACTGAGCCAAGGGCCAAAGCCGTCTGCGACTATCTGAATGCACTGTCCGATGAGGAGGGACAGAAGTTCACCTTCAGAGGATATATGGCGGCGAATTATATGAAAGGACCGGAAGTTAAGACTGTTTTTCAAAATATGGTGACTATACGGTTCTTTCTGGATTCGCAGAAAAGTGAGGTGAGCGGACAGGAGATCGACCTCGTCTATAAGAAAACAGAGAATCAGGCTTCCCACAGGATGTTAGACCTCAGCGAGTACACCGTGGGCAGAAAGCGGGCGGAGTTTGCCGCAAAGTATAAAGGATCCTATGAGGGAGATGTCTACCGGAACGAGGCAATCGGTATGGAATGGAAGCTGCCGGAGGGCTGGCATTTCTATGACGATGATGAGCTTCAGTACTATAACGGGGCCACGGCGGAGGAGCTTCTTCTTAACGACGAGCCCATCTATATTTTCGGCGCAGTCAATGAGGATTACGACACGATGCTTGACGTGAGGCTCTGCCCCTGCGAGGGCGACGCCTATGAAGATGCCGACCGGGAAATAGCCGACAGTTTCTTCCGGACCTATGAGTCGATCTGTCGGACAGAATATGAAGATGTGGAGGCACAGGAGGAAACAGTAAGTCTGGGCGGCAGAGAGGTGAAGAAGGGAACATTCCGCTTTACTGCCGAAGATGTGCAGTATGTCCGCAAGCAATATTACCTTGTCTTTGAGGATGCAGCGGTCGTTATTACATTTTCCGGGTTGGAAGACACCGATCTCATGGATGCTCCGGGAATCGGCGGTACATAAACGGTTTTCCGGGAAAACAGCCTATATGAGTGTTCGGGGCTGGCTGCATTATGCAGTACGGACACTGCCTGATGCGACAGCCCCGTCCTTTTCGTTTTGCGTGTGGGATGAAAGCGGTCTTCATATTGTTCTCAGTGTTCCCGGATGTCCACAAGGGACGTCCCGTCGATGGCGGCCTCCTCGAAGGTCGCCATTTCTTCTATCATGGTGATAGCTGCGTCGATCAGGTGGAAGGCGAGAGGACAGCCGCTGCCCTCGCCGAGCCGCATATTCATGAGGAGCATCGGCTCCTTCCCGAGCTCTTTCATGGCACAGGCGAAGCCCGGTTCCTTCGAGGCGTGGGACGGGATCATGAAATCTGCAGCATCCGGACACAGCCGGGAAGCCGCGAGCGCGGAGACCGCGGAGATGAAGCCGTCGATCACGACCGGTATCCTGCAGTAAGCAGCGCCCAGAAAGACGCCTGTAAGGCCGGCAATATCAAATCCTCCGACCTTTGCAAGGACGTCGACCGGATCCTCCGGGTCGGGGCTGTTCACCGAGAGAGCCAGCTGTGCGACCCTTTTTTTGTTCTCATAACCCTCCGCTGTCAGGCCGGCTCCTTTTCCGACCGCCTGCTCCGCGGACACGCCTGTAAGCCCCATGAGCACGCAGGCGCTCGATGTGGTATTTCCCATGCCGAGCTCGCCGGTCCCGAGCAGTGTATATCCATCTTTCCTGAGGTCACACACCAGCTCGGTCCCGGTCTCTATGGCGCGGATGCACATTTCCCGCGTCATTGCCGGACCTTTGGTGAAATTCGCGGTTCCCTTCGCGATTTTCCTTGTGAGGAGCCCCGGAATGGGTTCATCCGAATTGATCCCGATATCCACGAGCGTGCAGTCGGAGCCGGCTTCTTTCGCAAGGACCGTCATCCCGCTCCTGCCGGCCGCCATGGCGTGTGCCATGAGGACCGTGACTTCCTGGGGAGCGGAGGCGACGTGTTCCTCATAGACGCCGTTGTCGGCGCATAGGACGACAACCGTCCGCTTCTTCAGATTGTTTCCGTGTACTCTGCCCGTTATGCCGGCGATGTCTGCCGCAAGCTCCTCGAGCTTCCCGAGACTTCCCATGGGCTTTATGAGCCCGTCTATGTACGTCGAGGCCTCCTGCCGTGCCTTCCGGTCGGCAGGGTGGATCCCCTGAATAATTTCCTCGTATCTGATCATCGTTTTTCCTTCGGTGTTTGCATGTTGTCAGGGAAAAGCGAAACGCTGCTCTTCATGGAAATTGTTCACACAATTCCATTTCGAGCAGAGTTTCGCTTTTCCCTGAAACAAGTTGTATTCTGCAATCAGTTTTTCTTGTTTTTCTGGCTGTGGAGCACTTCCGACTTCTGATCACTGATCAGAATGGTCGGGTCGAATATGTTCTCCGGTACGCCCTCGCCCGTGACATTTACGAAAAGCATCTTCTCAGATCCCTCGATCACATAGAATCTCGCCTGCGAGTAGTAATTCGGTACAGCGGATCCTTCGCCGACTGCGTAGGGCTCGTATTCTGACAGGATTTCATACGCTCCTTTTTCGTCAGTAAAATCAATCTCGTCGATTTCGTCCCTGCTGACCGCGTCCTCTTCTCCGGTCAGTTTATAGATATTATATGTGCTGCCCTTTGCAATATTGACTGCAATGTAACCGTCGCTGTCACCGAAACAGACCAATATGCCGCAGTTGTCCTTGTGCACAAGTTCGGCCGTTGTCCCGTCAGCGAAGGTATACGGAGTGACGGACAGCCCGTCTTCCCGCTCCGTTTCCGCGCCGACTTCCATATCGAACCGCTTGTCGATCGTCAGGATCCTCAGCCGGTTGATCCCGATCAGAGATTCTTCGCCGCAGACAGCATACATGGACAGTGAGATCCAGTAGGTCTGGTCGGTGGTAAAGATGATAAAGTCATCGTCATAGTAATCGACCGGATCCGTCTTTGACCACTGTGAGTATTTTGTCGCCGCAAAGTCAGTTGTGAGCGGACTGGTATCGGTAATATCGCCTTCGAAACCGTTCACGATCTCAGCGAGAAGACCGTCGGTCCCTTCCATCGCGAGAAGCTCATCTGCACAGAATTTCTTCATGCTGTTCACATCGCGGTCGTTCAGTGCTTTGAGGAAGCCCGCGCAGGTCCGCATGTAGTTACCTCTGGTCCTTTCTTTATAGTGTATGTCGGACTTGTCTGTATACGCTTCATCTTTTATCTCACTGTACAGCCGGAATGTCTGGTATTTGCTTTCCCCCTTGCACGATGTGAGAAGACAGAGGA
>CADABA010000076.1 GCA_902785985.1 uncultured Lachnospiraceae bacterium | reverse complement strand
ATTATATTTTAAAAAGATCTTATCTGTCTATAATATCTCCGTCTTTTCGTGGCTCAGGGAGAATAAAAACCCGAAGATCCCGCAGATCAAAAGCTTCCGGCAGGACAGGGATCATCTGATCGTTATAGAAGAGTTCATACAGGGAAAGACACTGGATGAGAAACTCGAGGAGGGAGGACTTTCATTTTCCGAGAAAAAGCGGATCCTCATGGATATCTGTGAGGGACTTACGTTCCTGCACGGTGCGAAACCGCCCATCATCCACAGAGATCTCAAAGCCTCAAATATCATGCTCACTGAGGATGGAAATGTTAAGATCATTGATTATGACGCCGCGAAGATCTACGTCAAGGATGAAAAGTCCGACACTGTCCTGATCGGGACCCACGGCATCGCCGCTCCCGAACAGTACGGATTTGCCCAGTCCGATGCCCGCACGGACATCTATGCGCTGGGACAGCTCATCCGAAAAATGATTCCCGAATCTCCGGAAGCCATGGTTATCGCGGAGAGAGCGACGCAGATGGAGCCGGGAAAGCGCTATTCCAGCGCAGCGGCTCTTCAGAAGGAGATCGGGCGGCTGAAAGACCCGGGGAGGAAGAAGGGGATAAGGATCCCGGGCATTTCGAGTCCGCGCAGGTCAGTGAGGATCCTCTCCCGGTGCGGTGCGGTGGCAATGCTGGCGCTCGTGATCTTCCTTGGGTATCATTTTTGGTGGTACCCGGAAGTGACGGTCAGGCGGCCGGCTTACGAGGCCGGATGCGCTGCATTGGAGCGCGGGGAGTATGAGGGAGCCCTGCAGCAGTTTGCCATCTGCGGGACGGGCTACAGAAATACGGCTTCGCTCATTGCCCGTGCGAACAATGACAAACTGGTCGCCGGATTTCCGAAGAACGGGACGACTGAAATGCTTGAGGAGGCGATTCCTGAGTATATTGAGCAGGTCAAAGCCATTTCGCTGACAGATGAACAGAAGGCGATCATGAAGACAAAGGCGGAAGAACTTTTTGCTGCGCTGATCGGAAAAGACCGTAAGAGCGAGGCGGAGGAGTATGCCTCAGAGCTTGCGGGTGCCTTTGGCGATGAGCAGGACTGGAAGGACATTGTGGAGTATTCGGCGATCACTGCGGAAAGAAGGAAGGAGAATCCAAAAGAAACACTCGGAAAATTCAGTGCCATGCGGGAGCGGGGAGCGTATGAGGCGGAGGAACATTTTTCGTCCTGTGTATCGTGGTACCTGAAGCAGGCTGAAATTGAACAGGATGCTTATACGTCCCACACCAGCGCAGCACATGCGGAGAGTGCGCTCCTCATTTACACGGGAATGGGGGAGAACATTCCGGAGGCAACCGAAGCGAAAAATGCATTCTTAAATCAAATGGGACAGGATGCGGAAAGTTTTGCCTCGTCAAAGGAATATGAGAAGGCAGCTTCCATCTACGACGTTCTTGGGGAATATGGTCTGAAAGACGGGAAAGAAAAGGCGCAGCAGATGCGCTATTCGCTTGCTGAAGAAAAGTACGGGGCAGAGGATTATGCCAAAGCCGCCGAATTTTTCCGGACGATTTCGGGGTATCGGGATGCGGACGAGCGCTACAGGCAGTCCATGTATAAAGAAGGCCAGCAGCAGGAGGAGAAGAAGGACTATGTCAAGGCGGTCGATGCATATGAGCAGATTCCGGGTTACAGTGATGCGGATGACAGGAGGCTTTTAGCCATGTACAGCTACTGCGTCGAAAAGAAAGATGATCCGACGGATGATGTCTATACCTATTTGGATGAGCTCACAGCGGCAGGATATTCCGGAATTGAGGCACTTAAAGCAGATATATATTCGTGGAAGGGGGATCTTACCTGGCACCCGGCCTACAGTATGGGGAATATGCAGGGCGCGAACATCGAACTTACGCTTCGCGGGGGGAAAAAAGATGCTTCAACGCATGTGACGTTCCGGATGATGAACCATACTAACGGACAGTCCTCCTCCTATACGACGGGAGAGGCTTATAAGGCCGGAGAAATGGCGGGCTGCGGTTATTCCGGAAGTGACATGGGTACCGAGTTTTTTGATCAGGAAGTGACAATAGAGGCTTTCGCAGATGACGGGCAGCTGATTGCGTCGGGGAGCGGGAAGCTTTTTGGTACGGGATGGTGATGCAGTTTCTTAGTCAGCAGAGGTGGTATATGAAGAAGATCGTACAGAAAGCTGTTGAATCCGATTAAATGAAGATGCTATGCAGGGGACCGCGGGATCCACAGAGATGAATATGAGACGGTGCAGGCGGATGCAGGGGGCCGATGAGATGGATCTGCAAATGATGCAGGGAGCTGCAGGATCTGCTGAGAGGAACGCGCGATGATGCAGATCGTCGAAAGGTTCGATGAATGGCATGCGGTAGTATATAGTAGTATGTTCAAGTGTGCAGATTGTGGGCTCTGAGCCCACCAAATGTACTGTATAGGAAGATAGAATAATCGCAGAGAGTGCCTCTCTGCGATTATTTTTTACCGTCTCCTTCCTTTTGGGTTTCATTGAGATGCTTTTTGAGGACCAGATTGATGTACTGGCTGAAGTTGCGGTCATCGGTTTCAGCTAATGCCCGGATTTGATGAATGACATCTTCATCAAGGGTGATGCTGACTTTGACCTTGAGTGGTTTTTGTGTGTTCATAGGTAGTTCCTCCCATATCCTTTCATTATAAACAAAATCAGAAAAGAAAGAAAAAAGTAGCATAATATATGATAAAGTGGTATTATGCATTGTAGCTGAGAGGCAAAAAGATAAGATTCTGAGAGCAGGGTTCATCGAACCGCTCTCTTTTTGGTTATGAGTGGTATGCAGGTGGTTCCTGAATTCTTTGATCCGTTGTCTGAAAGGCAGGAGTTATGATCTCCTGCCTTTTAATGACACTGTCAGAGGATTTTAAGGAGAACAAATCAGTGATACTAATGGAGGGGAAGTGCATTTTTATCTCAGTGGGAGAAAACCCCCGCTTCTGCAAGCGGTGGGTAAAACAATATCCTGCCAGTCTCAGTGGTGAGTTTCAATCTCCCACTGAGATAAACGCTCCGCGAGGATGCGCAGGGATTCGGTTGGGAAGATGTCAGTTTGCGCTGACCCGAATCCCGCGCCAATTCTCGCGAGCGAGAATTGAAGTGTGTTCACACATATTTGATGTGTATTTGATATGCGGAATAATCAGAGTAATGCAAGCTCATGATCAGAATATTTCTGATTGTGAGATGAAAGTTGTTGAAGCTGAAAAGAAATTATCAATGGACATAAAAAGTCTTGAAGATATGAATGCCATAATTGAAGACCGGTGTGAATCAATCCTGACTCATGCTGGGGTTTTTCGTGCAGACAAACATAATACGATCACTAAAAAACTGCGAAGACTGGAATGGCTGACACAGAGGGATAAGCTGGCTGGGAAATACTTCAGTAAAGAATTGATTGATAGTATTTTTGAATGGAAAGAAAAGCGTAATAAGTTTATCCATACTTTGATGAAACAGGTGTTTACAGGTGAAGAACTGGGAGAAATCGTGATGCAGGGGCAGACTATCGCTAAAACCCTTTCTTCCAAAAGCACAAGCTACCGGAGAGCATTAGACCGTCAGAATAGATAACTTGGGACCGCAGTCTGCGAAGGAGGTTAGTTGCAGTGTCTGTAAATGCAGCGCATAATGTTTAAAGCGAAGCCGCAGTTTTAAATCAGACTGGTAAATAGAATTCTATGAAACTTTGTATTTTTTCAGGAGGAACACTTTATGAATGAACTGCAGATCATCAGCCTTGAAAATTCCGATATCTCGACATGGGACTTTTCTGCGATCAAGGCGGAACTTGAAAGACATTTGTCGGATTATGCCGGTATCGTATATACGGACGATACCATAAAGGACGCTAAAAAAGACCGGACGAAACTGAATAAGGCAAAAAAGGTTGTTGAGGACGCAAGGAAGGCCTATAAAGCCAAATGTCTGAAGCCTTATGAGGCGCTGGAACCTCAGATCAGGGAATTGACAGATCTCATTGAAAAATGCTGGAAGCCGATCAATGATACGGTCAAGGACTACGAGAGTCGTCAGAAGGAAATAAAGGAGAAAGAAGTCCGCGGATACTATGACCGTATCTCCGGCTCTTTCGGAGAGAATGCGGACCGGATCTGGCAGAAGATATTCGATCCTAAGTGGACGAACGTTACAACCGCCGCTGCCAAGTACAAAGAGGGAATACAGATTGCTGTTGATTCCGTTACCCGTGATTTGGAAAGCATCAAAGGACTGGGAACTCCTTTCAGAGATACATTGACAGAGCTGTATCTGGAGTCGATGTCGATGGATATGGTCCTGCAGAAGAACGAAGAACTGAAAGAGGCTGCCGATAAGGCAGGTCTGACAACAGCAGAATCCCCGGCAGCTGTGCCTGCAGCGGAAGAAAAACCGGTAGAAATACCGAAGGTCAATGAAGCGGAGGGAACATTACTCAAAGTATATGCATCCCAGCCAAGCCTGAATCAGATCTGTGATTTTATGAAAGCTATCGGGGTAACCTATGAAATCCTGTAGGGTAAATATACATGTTTGATTTGACCAACGCAAATGATGAACAGAAGACGGCCGTCACTCAAACGGAAGGACCGGTTCTTATCATTGCCGGACCCGGGACCGGCAAGACATTCACCCTTGTAAAAAGAATCGCGTATCTCGTTCTGGAGCAACACGTTGCCCCAGGCGAGATTATGGCTGTGACCTTTACCGAAAAAGCGGCGCGGGAGCTCGTGACCAGAATTTCTGACGAATTCCTTAACTATGATTCTCAGATCAATATCAATGAGATGTATATCGGGACGTTTCATGCGGTATGCCTCAGGCTCCTGAAAGAAAACTTCGAATATATCGAAAATGAAAAGCCCCTCCGGATGATGGATGCCTTCGAGCAGACCTATCTGATCTGCCGGAATATCGAGACTTTCAGCTATCTGCCGGATTATTCGAAGAATATTCCATTCAGAAGCCGCTGGAAGCAGGCACAGGAAATCTGCCGCTATGTGAACATGATCATGGAGGAGCTCACGGATATTGATGCCCTTCTTTCTGACTGCGACAAGGATATGCAGTTCCTCGGAAAGATCGTTGTCCGGTACAGGGAACTCCTCAAGCGACAAGGTGTCATGGATTTCTCTTCCATCCAGACCGGGACCTGGCAGATGCTCATGGAGCATCCGGATGTTCTTAAGCGGATTCAGAACAGTATCCGTTATATTATGGTCGATGAGTATCAGGACACGAATTACATTCAGGAGCAGCTCGTGTTCATGCTTGCAGGAGACAATAAAAATATCTGCGTTGTCGGAGATGACGACCAGGGCATGTATCGTTTCCGTGGAGCGACGATCCGCAACATCCTTGAATTTCCATCCAAGTTTCCGACCGGAGAATGCACAATCCTTCATCTGAATAAGAACTATCGGTCCGAACCGGATATCATCCGCTTTTATAATCGATGGATGGAGAATGCCGACGGCATCAATCTGTTCAACTGGGATAAGTACAGGTATGACAAGCAGATCGTATCTGCAGATCCGGCTGCATCGTCTGCCCCGGCGGTATTTGCCTGCGGCGGAACAGAAGTAGCGGAACGCGAGGATCTGCTCCGGATGATTCGTGATCTAAAGAATCACGGCTTCATTTCCGATCTTAACCAGATCGCCTGTCTCTTCCGCTCTGTAAAAAGTGAAGAAGCAGCAGATCTCGGCAGTTTTCTGGAAGCAAACGGCATTCCCGTATATTCGCCCCGTTCCGATATGTTTTTTGAGCGTCAGGAGGTCAGACAGATCCTCGGCTGCCTGATGCTCTGCTTCTATTCTTATCTGGATGATCTCAAAAAGAATAATTTTTCGCAAAGTATCCCGGACAGGATTCGAGATTACTATATTACCTGTGTTAAAGAAGCAAACGCTGTTTATAAGAGCAATACGGAACTGAACACATTCATTAAGAAGCAAATCGGCGAGATTTCGAATGTAAATAAGGATAATGATACAGGCATTCTGGACATCTTCTATAAGCTGATGGCATTTGAACCGTTTAAGGGATATCTGTCCTCTGACCTGCAGGAAAATGTCCTGAAAACAAGGGCAGCCAGGAATCTTTCCGAGATATCAAGGCTGCTTTCCCGCTTCAGCCGCCTGCACGGTATGCACAGCATTACTCGTGCAAACAAGGTGGCTTTTCCGGAAGAGCTGTTCAATGTATTCTTTCGGTATCTCTTTGTCGACGGTCTCGGAGAATATGAGGATGATTCAGAATATGCGCCGAAAGGCTGCGTATCCTTCATGACGATCCACCAGTCCAAGGGTCTTGAATTTCCTGTTGTTGTGGTCGGATCGCTCGGCAGCTCTCCAAAGAGCAATGTTGATGATCTCATGAGAACTTTGGAGAACCGGTTTTTCCACCGGCCCCCGTTTGAACCGCTCAGGGATATCAAGTATTTTGATTTCTGGCGACTGTACTATACAGCATTTTCCAGAGCGCAGAATCTTCTGGTGCTGGCATACAGAAAAAGACAGGATCAGGCATTCCGTCCGTATTTCGAATTGCTGCCGCATATTCGTCAGTTTCATGGAAACCGCTCTTTTACAGAGACCAAACGGATCAACTTCAAGCGGATGTATTCGTTCACATCCCATATCGCTGTGTATGACGGCTGTCCGTTACAGTATAAGTTCTACAAGGAATACGGATTTGTTCAGAACAGGATGTTCCATACTTCTGTCGGATCTCTCGTGCATGCGACACTGGAAGATATGAATAAAAGCATCATTTCCGGGCACATGGATCGTGTGAATGAGGAATTGATCCGTGAATGGTTCGTTATGAATTATCAGAAAATGCAGGAGAATACCGGTTATTATCTGACCGATAAACAGCAGGATCAGGCTTTGCAGCAGGTGATCCGTTATTACCATCGGCGAAAGAATGAGCTCGGGCGGGTGTGGAAAGCGGAGGAAGAAATCAGTCTGGTGCTGCCGGAATATGTACTTCAGGGTGTGATTGATCTTGTGGAAGGCTTTGACAATACGGTTGAAATAGTGGACTACAAGACCGGCCCGAAGCCGGATGTGGATCGCTTCCCGCAAAGAGTTGAGCATTATCGGAAGCAGCTGGAGATCTATGCTTATCTGATTGAAAAGAGGTACGGCAAAAAGGTCAGCCGTATGCACCTGTATTATACAAGCACCATGGAGGGTGATCCGCTGATCTCATTTGACTGGAACCGGACAGCGGTCGACCGGACGATTGTCGATATTACTGAAACGGTCAGAAAGATTGAGGCAAAAGAATTCCGTGAACGTGCGCAGAATGCGTATGTCTGTAAGTTCTGTGATATGCGCTATTTCTGCGGAAGTGAAAAGATTCAGGAGGAAGGATAAATGGCGGTTTGTCTGAATTGTGGAAAAGAATATGACGGATGCCTGTGTGATGAGTGCAGGAATACGGCAGATATAGAGGCTCTGTGCCGGAAAATCATAGAATACAGTGTCGGCAGCGGGGATAACCCGTTGTGGGACCGGATTGCTGCAGAGCTGTCTTCAACCGGCAATTTTCGTAATGCGGTTTTTGCGCTGGCAGATGAACTTCCGTCACCAAGGAAGGAATACTGGCAAATCCTGTCATTTTCAGGAATAAATGCCAATGTACAGAAGAACAACCGGCCCTGGCTATATGAGACTTATGCGGGTATTAAGGATGCAGATGGTCTGAGCAGATTCGAATTGAACCGTATAAAAGGGGTGGTCCTCGGTGCTCTGTATATGGATTATCAATATGAGGATGCGGATCTTCTTGCAGGCGAGCTTCTGGAGGAGGAAACTCTTCCGATACAGGTCTACTATAATCTTGCAGACTTTTACTCCAAGACCAGACGTTACGATGAAGTGGATGAAACGATGAACTTCGCGGCGCAAATATATGGTGCTGAGCAAGCGGCAAAGTTTATCGGCGAGATTGCTGACAAAAATCGGAAGTATCGTGAAAAGGAAGCTGCAGGAAAACAGCAGTATATGCCGAATCCGAAAGAAAACCGGGAAGAAGCGAGAAAGGCATATATTGATTTTCTTGCATCAATCGGGATTGAAGCTGAGCTGCCGGAGGCTTCGACTTCGCGAAGCACCATTCCGAAAGCCATTCCGAGGGATCAGTATCCGTCCCCGAAGGAAATTCGGGATGTGGATTTTGATACCTTTGTCGCGTACGACCTGGAGACGACGGGCTTAAGTCCAAAGACGGATGCGATCATTGAGATCGGAGCTGTGAAAGTGTCCGGGGGACGGGTAATCGAATCGCAGGAATATGTCTTCCGGGAGTTCGTAAAGCCTTATAAAAAGAGAATCAGTGATAAAGTTACGCAGCTGACCGGTATAACAAAAGAGGACGTGAAGGATGCGCGTGAGATGTGGGATGTGTTCCGTGATTTTCTGGAATTTGCAGGGGATGCTGTACTTGTCGGATTCAACAACGTAAATTTCGACAGTCGTTTTCTTGTCCGTGCGGGCAGGTACGCTAATATTATTATGGAGAATACACAGTTTGATGTGTTGAAATATGCAGAGAGATTCAGAGACCGGCTCGGCCTGACAGATAAGAAAATCTCATTGGATGTATTGAGTCAAAAGCTTGATATAAAGAATCCGGAGGCACACCGCGCACTGTCCGATGCGATCACGACAGCGAAAGTATTTCTTAAGCTGAAAGAGATGGATAGATCTGTCAAGCCGGAGACGGTGGATGATCTGCTCTCTGACATTGATGACTGGTAAAAAAGGTTCTTCGCGCGTAAGCACGGCGCGGCAGGAACGCCGAGGCGTTCTGGATAATTACATTTTGGAGGAGGAACAATGGCACAGATGAAACGTACATTCAGACCCGGAATGATGGTTACGATCGGTTCTTTCCAGTGGCGGATACTGGATGTGGACTCTGAAGCAGATACGGCGCTGCTGATTGCGGATAATACGGACTATGCAGGGCCTTATCATGTGAAATGGGGGGAGGTCACCTGGAAAACCTGTACTCTGAGAGAATGGCTGAATGGTGAATTTTACGAAAGTGAATTCTCTGAAGAAGAGAAAAAAGCAATTATCGAGATGAATCTGGAGAATCCGAACAATCCTGAGTACGGCACTCCGGGCGGGAACAATCCGGGCAATCGGCTCCGCCTGGTGGCTCCGGTCGCCCGGCTGTCCCAGTTACTACGCCGCCTATGTCAGTGAGGACGGGAGCGTTCAAACATTCGGCAATGATACGCAATTCATTTATGCTGTCCGCCCTGCTTTAAAAATCGATTTGAAATCTGAACTCTTCCAATCCATGATCCAGGATTAATCTGATGAAGAAGTGCCGGAGATACCGCATCTTATTACCTGAAACGGAACTGTGATCCCTGTGAGTCGGGCGCTTTGAGCAGAAAAACTGCTTTTTGGAATGGTGTTTTCCCACGGTCAAACATCAACACTATGTTTTTGGAGGAGAAAGAAAAATGTATCGCTGTCTGAAAATGCTTTTGGCAACATTTTTTGCACTGGTCATTCTGCTTCCGCTTTCAGGGTGTGGAAGCATCAATGCTCCGACCGGGCCGGCTGCATCGACCGGATCGGCTGCATCAACCGGGGCGACTGCGTCTACAGTTTCGACTGCGTCAACTGCGTCGGCGGAATAAATCATCGTATTGTCTACCAATGATGTGCACTGCGGAATTGACGACTACATAGGATATTCACATTCAGGGAGCGCCTGCCGGCACCCTGACGAAGGGAGATGCTATCATCAAAATGATGAACGAGGTCGGGTATGATGCTGCCACTTTCGGGAACCATGAGTTTGACTTTTCCGTGGAGCAGCTGCTCAGCCTTAAAGAGCAGGCGAATTATTCGTATGTCTGCTGTAACTTCATGGATGGAGACGGCAATTGTGTGACCGATCCTTATACGATCATTGAGGCAGGCGGAAGAAAGACTGCATTTATCGGTGCCGTCACGCCGGTCACGATCGTATCATCCACTCCTGCGTATTTCCAGAATGAAAGCGGTGAGTTCATTTACTCATTCTGCGGCGATGAAAGCGGGACCTTATTGTATGACACTATCCAGAAGAGTGTCGACAGCGCAAGGGAAGAAGGCGCTGACATCTGTATTCTGCTTGCGCATCTCGGCGTTATCTCTGAGGATGGGCCGTATACATCCATGAATGTCATTGCCAATACGACGGGAATCGATGCGGTGCTTGACGGTCATTCCCACAGTGTGATCGAGTCCGAGTCGGTAAAGAACAAGGACGGAAAGAGGGTT
>CADABA010000075.1 GCA_902785985.1 uncultured Lachnospiraceae bacterium | reverse complement strand
TTTCATAATGAAAAGCTCCAGCTCAGTGCTGTCGTTGATGCGCAGATCAATTTTCCAATCGTCGCGCTCCTCCCTGTAGTTTTCCCTGATGACCGGAAAACCGAGCTTACGGCTGTAGAAATCCAGCGCGGCTTCCCTTTCGGAACAGATAATTGCTATATGATGTATGTTTATCATTCTCTTTCCTCCTGCGCATCCTTCAGAATTGCTTTATCCGGACGCCCGCGAACATTGCTGCTGCGCACACTGATCAGCATGAACGCCCAGGCTTTCCTGCCGCGCCTTTTCCCTGCCGGCAAGGCCTGCATTCCGAAGACCGTATAAATGCATTTACATTGGCTTTTCTTCAATATATTTATCTTCAAGTTCACTCATTGTAACAATTAATTGCGTTACTGAACAGTACCGGCTGCCTGCAATAAATTTTCTCAGATATGCCGCGATTTCCTCCCTGGAGTTTCTGTAATCGTTGCAGCGCCATCCGTCTATGATTCCAACGATTCCATATGTCAATGCTTTATTCCTGAAATACTCTTCCGTCCCTGTATTTTCCTCTGAATCGACAAGCACACGGACATACGCGTCCAGTATGGCTGACTCCATCTCGGACCGTTCGAGTGCCTTCTGGATACTTCGAATATCGTAAATATAGTCGACAAATGATTCCACATTTTCAACCGACGGCCTGTGAGAATCCGTCAGTCCGTGACTCTCCGCCCACTTCTCCCAGAGCCGTGCAAGGCCGTATACGACTGCTTCCCGTTTATCAGTAAAATGCCGGAACCAGGTCGCGCGGCTGACACCGGCCCTTTCGGTGATCTCCGAAACAGTGATCTTCGCTGCCGGCTTTCTCTTCATGAGAAAAAGCAGAGCTTCTGCCATATAATCTCTCGAATCAACGGTCGACCGTTTCGTCATAATTCCTCCGCATTCTTTATTTGGGATAAGAAAAAAGAGACTGATCTGCATCCCACAGCCTTACGAGGCGGGTGCATCTCCGGGTCAGACATGCTTTTGGGGTCTGCTGATCACTCGCCGGATGATACTTTTTGACCGAATCGTCTCAATTCCCTTCCACTCAATTGAATTATCGCTATTGCACTACTAAAATGAGACTATAGTAACACTTTACATCATCATATCATATTGTTCTGAAAGGCACAGGTGAAACTATGAATTTACAGAAAGTTGTCGTGGCAGGCGGCGGTGTTCTCGGAACACAGATCGGTCTTATGTGCGCATACTGGGGAAAGGACGTCACTTTCTGGCTCCGCTCGGAAAGCTCTATCACGCGTACTGAACCGAAGATCGACCGTTACTCAAAAGCCATCCTCGGAGACCTCGAAGGAGCCAAAGCTCTGATCGGAAATCCGCTCGGCGCTCTTCTCTATCCGAAGGGACTTATCTCTGACTGGAAGACCGTTACGGCAGAAAAAATCGATGCATTGGCTGCAGCCGGCGCAAAAAATTTTGCGGAGAAGCTTCATATGTGCTCGATATGGCAAAAGCCTGCGAGGACGCCGATATCGTGATCGAGTCCATGACTGAGAATCCGGAAGCAAAAATCGGCGTATACACTGCGATGAAGGATCTCCTTCCGGAGAAGACGATCCTCGTCACCAACTCCTCGACCATGCTGCCCAGCACATTCGCAGAATATACGGGAAGACCGGCGAAGTACTGCGCTCTTCATTTTGCAAATACGATCTGGAAGAACAACACCGCAGAAGTCATGGGACATCCCGGCACAGATCAGGACACTGCAGCTCCACAAAGAGCAGCCCGGATATATCCTGAACTCCATGCTCGTACCGTTCCTTGATTCCGCAGAGAAGCTGTGGGCGAACGAGGTCGCGGATTCGCAGACGATCGATCTCACATGGAAGCTGGCTACCGGCGCTCCGAAGGGCCCGTTCGAGATCATCGATATTGTCGGACTTGACACAGTCTACGCCATCAATCAGATGAAGCCCGACGCAAAAGTCGAGGGAACGCTTACCAATAAAATCGGAAAGCTCGTCAGGGAGAAACTCGATAAGGGCGAGTCCGGCATCAATGCAGGAAAGGGATTCTACGATTATACAAAGAAATGATCCTATGGTCATGGGAGGAATCCTTCTCGGCAGCACATGTCCGCTCCGGCGTCTTTCGTAAAGCAGGACGTATTCATTGAAACCGCACATTCCGGGGTGTATAATCATATCAGGAAATACTGTCTCGAAATCCAGAAGCTAAAATGAAAAGTCAAAGCTTGATAAGGAGGTTTTTTATGAAGATCGCAATGGCGAACGACCACGCGGGAACGCACATGAAAAATGAGATCAAAAAGCAGCTCGAGGCCATGGGACACGAAGTCGTGGACTTCGGGACCTACGACGAGAATGCAGCTGACCTCCCGGATTATGTTTACCCGGCTGCCCTGGCCGTGGCGAAGGGTGAGTGTGACAGAGGGATCTTCGTTGATGGCGTAGGATATGGCAGTGCCATGATCGCCAACAAGATCAACGGCATCTATGCGGCTGTCTGCCAGGATCCGCTGTGCGCAGCGCTTTCCCGCCAGCACAATGATACCAACGTGCTCTGCCTCGGAGCAAAGATCATCGGCACACTGATCTCATCCGAGATCGTCAAAACATGGATGACGACGGACGCCTTTACAGCTGAAAAGTATGTGAACAGAGTCAACAAGGTCAAGGAGATCAACGACCGCCACTGCGTGCCGGTCAAATAATTTTCTTACCGGCCCGGTTCATCAGAGTATAAGGCAGGTAAAACAAAAAGTCCTTCCGGCCGCTTCGCGGTCCGGAAGGACTTTTTTATTCAATTCTCGCTCGCGAGAAATTGTCGCAGCTTTCGCATTCCGCCTGCGCTTCATGCTGCATACGCAGAGAAGAAAGACAAGATCTCATCCGATGATCATCAGGATTTTCTTCAGCTCCTGCAGCACCCCGTCATGCTTCACGGAATGTGCGATATAGTCGACCGATTCCTTCACCTCCGAGCGGGCGCTCGAAACCGTCTGGCTGATCCCGGCCTCCTTAAAGGCTGTGAGATCATTCATATTGTCCCCGAAGTACATCGTCTCCTCCTTCGGAATATCCAGATACTCCTGCAGAAGAGCAAACGCTTCACCCTTGCCCGCATTCTTTGCAAGTCCATCCACCCACTGCTTTCCGGAACAGAGCATCTGCAGATCTTCCTGCCAGTGGGATTCCGTAATCGGTTTTGCCACTTCCTCACAGCTATCATGGTGATAGAGACTGATTTTTATGACCTGGTCTTCCGGCACAGTGAGGAGGTCTTCGATATTTTCGACATCATATCTGTACGAATCTCGGAGCAGCAGGAAGAGTTCGCTGTCCTCTCCGGCCTCTGTGTATACATTTTCCGGAGTGCTGACACAGATAGAAATGCCCGGAAGCTTTCTCGCATCCTCAATGAAGGGAATATACACACCCTCCGGAATCGTCCACGCATGAAGGATCCTGTCCGCTGTCCGGAGCACAGACCCGTTCTCACAGATAAAATATACTTCGTCCTTTAACGGCTCGAACATCCTCACCATACTGCTTTGCCTGAAGGGCGCGAATCACCTCAAAATACTCCTCTTTAATTGTCGGCGCACTGTCCGGCACAAGAGTTCCGTCAATATCACTTGCAATAAGTCTGAGCATATTCCTTCTCCTGATTTTTATTTTGTTTTTTATGTGATTATTGAGGCGTATGCTCCCGCAGAACGCCAAAAAATCACAGATGCGTCATCTGTCTTTTACAACATACCATGCAGATTGAAATATCACAAGCAGAAACCGTCAAAGAACCTGATTATCCGGCCCTTGAAAATGATCTGATCTCCGGCTTTCTTTCCGTCCCCGGGCAGCGCAGATTCATTCCTTTACGCTGCCTTCTCTGACCAAACCGCATCATTCTGTCCGTCGCATTGAGATTCTTCCTCAGATGTGTTATTATACTCACTGTACAGAGCACAGGTCGGGAGGAAAACAGCCCAAGGTCCCTCTTCCAGGTAAACAATTAATTCATGTCATCAGTAATGTTTTTCCCTGAAATATTCCCGACACTCTATGCTCCTGCTGATCATACATGAGAATGTGTACATGCAGGTATTAAGGAGCAAGATTTGAGCAAAAGTGAGGCAGAAAATTATGTTTGAAATCATAGTCGATTCAGCCGCCAATATCCCGGCAGAGCATGTTGAAAAGTACAGGATCCATGTCATTCCCTTTATCAATTATATGGGAAGCAAGGAAATCCCCGGCTTTGAGCCCGGACTTACCCCTGAGGAAGAGCGGGCCCACGGGAAGCTCTACTATGACGCGATCCGCGCCGGCGCGGAAGTGAAAACCTCCCTCATAAATTCTGCGGGCTTTGAGGAAAATTTCGAACCATATCTCAAAGAGGGGAAAGATATTCTTTACATTTCACTCAGCAGCAATATTTCCGGAACTTTTAACGCGGCAAGAATCGCTGCAGATTCCCTCATGGAGAAATACCCGGACCGGCGTGTATGTCTTGTGAATTCTCTCAATGCATCTCTCGCCCAGGGAATCCTGGCGATCTATGCACGCGAGCTGCAGGAGAAAGGATACGATCTTAAGGAGATCGCGGACGTACTGCAGGAGACAGCGCACAGCATGAACGGCACTTTCACGGTCGACGATCTGAAATATCTTGCAAAGACCGGACGGCTCCACAATGCGACCGCCAGGATCGGAAACCTTTTGAATATCAAGCCGATTCTCCGCGGCAACGCGGAAGGATTCATTGTACAGTTCCGGCTTTGCAGAGGTCGGAAAAAATCACTCAACGCGCTGGCTGATTATGTCTGTGATAATATTGTGCAGCCGTTGAAGCAGATCATCGGGATCGCGCACGCGGACTCCTATGAGGACTCGCTCTATGTTATGAAACGGATTACAGACCGCATCAAAGTCCGGGAGTTCATCAATACTTCCTACGACTTCTGTACCGGGTCCCATGTAGGGCCGGATACGATCGCGCTCTTCTTTATCGGCTATGACCGCGAACTGGGCGGTAAGCTCATCAATGAAAGGTGCCGCAGTAAGAGAATATTCGATATGCTTACATGATCAGTGCCCGACGTAAAGAAGCACCCGCTCCAAGGCGGGAAACCGGAAAGTCCCTCACCTTCGCCTTATCAGGCTGGAGGTGGGGGACTTTCCGTTTCAGTTCTGGAACGCCCAGGCGCTCCTGCCGCGACGAGTACGGCACGAATGTGCCTTCCACTGCACTTGCAAAGTGATCCGCCGGAAGCTTTTATCCTTCTCAAATCAGATTTTTGATCCCGTCACAGATCCTCTTGGCGACCGATGGCTTATTCATGGAGTAGAGGTGAATCCCGTCGACCCCATGCGCAAGCAGATCGACCACCTGTGAGAGCGCGTGGATCATCCCCGCGTCATAAATCGCATCCGGATCTTCTCCATACCGCTCGAGGATGCACTCGATCTTATCATTCAGCTTCGCCCCGCAGGTATCGACCATCCGGCGTATCTGCTTCTCATTGATAACCGGCATAATACCCGGTGTGATCGGCACATTGATCCCGGCGATCTTGCAGTCCTCTATGAACCTGTAGTAATTATCGTTGTCAAAGAAGAGCTGTGAGAGAAGAATATCCGCGCCCGCATCGACCTTCTTCCGAAGGTTCAGGATCTCAGAGACGTGGTCCGGAGAATCCGGATGATCTTCCGGATAGCAGGCTGCTGCCACACAGAAATCGGTCGTCTCTTTCAGATAAGCAATCAGGTCAGACGCATGCGGAAATACATCCTTCGGCGGGATATTCGGGTTTCGATCACCACGCAGCGCAAGGACATTTTCGATCCCGTTATCGGCGATCTCCTTTGCAAAGGCATCGATTTCATCCCTGTCATAACACAGACAGGTCAGGTGAACGACCGGCTCAATGTGATATTTCTCACGGATCATCTTCGCGATCGCAATCGTCTTATTGTTATTGGAACTCCCTCCCGCGCCGAACGTGACACTGATGTAGTCAGGCTGAAGCTCCGAGAGCACTTCCAGCGTCGGCTCGATGTTCATGAGCTCCGCATCCTTTTTGGGCGGGAAAATTTCAAAAGACAGCACCTGCTTCTTGCTCTTATAAATCTCCGTAAGCTTCATTTCCCATTATTTCTCCTCTTTACACATAGATTTTTATCTTACTGACTAAAACTTCCCACATCTTCTATCTTAAGATTCCCGGAAAAAGTATACCATGGGTCTTCCCTGCGCAGTCCTTCATTCCCCGGGTTCACCGGAGAAAATCCGCAAAAAAGACCTCCCTGCATGAGCATATCTTTACGAAGCCCTGTAAGGAGGTCTTTATCGTCACACTGTCAGAGCAGATCCCCACGGATCGCATATGTGCGCAGACGAAGAAGCTTATGCGCCGCGCACGCCGCAGCAAAAACGCCAATACGTTCCTGCGTTTCGATATGCAGCTTTGCTTTATCCGCTTTATGCTTTGCCTTCCAGACGATCAAGCGTATCCCATACACCCAGCATATACTGAACACCCAGCGCTCTGTCATACTTACCGTAACCCGGTCTGCAGCTGCCGGGACCTTCCTCCCACAGCTGACGGCCGTGATCCGGACGGATGTATCCTTCAAATCCGCAGTCATGGTAAGCCCGGAGAACCTCAATGATTCCGGTATCGCCGCAGCAGTCTCTGTGCGCTGCCTCGGAGAAATCGCCGTTCTCAAAGTGCTTTATATTACGGATATGAGCAAATGCAATGCGGTCACAGTGCTTGCGAACAATATCTGCGCAGTTATTGTTCGGATTCGCGTTCAGACTGCCCGTGCAGAGAGTCAGGCAGTTGTACGGGTCGTCGACCATCGAGAGGAACTTCGTGCAGGCAGCCTCATCGACCAGCAGTCTCGGAAGGCCGAAGATATCCCATGGCGGATCATCCATGTGAATTGCCATCTTGATATCCGCCTCGTGGCATGCCGGCATGATTCCCTCAAGGAAGTACTTAAGGTTCTCCCAGAGAACTTCCTTGGTCACAGGCGCATATGCCTTGAAAAGCTCATCAAGCTTCGCCATGCGCTCCGGCTCCCAGCCCGGAAAAGTCATGTTGTACTTCTCGGTGAAGCTCATGATGTAGTCAGCCATCGCCTTGTAGTCGTCCTTGATCATATCCTTCTGATAGAAGAGGGCCGTGGACCCGTCTCCCACCGGATGGAAAAGGTCTGTTCTTGTCCAGTCAAAGATCGGCATAAAGTTATAGCAGATGACCTTGACGCCGAATTTCCCGAGGTTCCTGATACACTGCTTGTAATTCTCGATCAGCGCATCCCTTGTGGGAAGTCCGATCTTGATGTCGTCATGAACATTTACCGATTCGACAACTTCCGCGTCGAATCCGTAGGAGTGGATCTGATCCACCACTTCTTTGATCTCATCTTCTTCCCAGATCTCACCGGGCATCTTGTGATGAAGCGCCCAGACTATACTGGTCACTCCGGGGATCTGCTTAATATCCCCAAGGGTGATAGGATCATTGCCTTCGCCGTACCAGCGCCATCCCATCTTCATTGCCATACTCTTACCTCCTCAGTATCATCAAATGGCAGAAACCGATGCAGTCCGCAGTTATTGTGTCAGACCGCTTCTGCTACGGTTTCATATTTCAGGTCTCGCTCGCGAGACTTGGCGCGGGATTCGGTTCAGCGTAAGCTGACAGAATACCAAATCGAATCCCTTCGCATCCTCGCGTGCTTAAGCATGCGTAACAATGCTCCAGCGGAGCATTGTGGAGCTGAGCGTTTATCTCAGTGGGGAGTGAAAACCCACCGCCTGCAGAAGCGGGGTATTCTCCCACTGAGACATAGAGATCAGGACCGCCCCGGCGTTTTTCCGATCCGTGCAGGCAGGCAGCATTTGCCTCAGCGCACAGCTGCATTCCGCCGGAAGCTTTCATCTCTGACGCTTATTTTATATCCCCTGTCAGAGATATATTTTACTTTTCGCATTCATCATAGACTCACGCCATGAAAAAGTCTGCATCAGAGATTTCACATATTAATATTATATACTGATGTGACATATTATTGGTACATATTTTCTGATTTTTACAACAAAAATGCTCAATCCGGTCTTCTTATCCGCCCCTTTCAAGCTGTCGGTCTCCCTGCCGGGAAACAGGGCTTCACAGAGGTATCTTTTTAACAAAAATTAATTGACAGTCCGTCAGCCATGCGCTAATCTATATTATTCCTACTCATTTACTAGGTTTTTAGGAAAGTACAGGACCTCTGCCATGCTGAATGATCACCTCAGATCCATGATTTATGACAAGTATATAAGACCTACCGAAAAACGTTCGGAAACATATGCCGGTGTAGAGATAGAACTTCCGATCATCAATCTTTCCGGAGAAGCCACTGACCACAGTGTCAGCCGAAACGCGATGAATGCTGCTGTCAGACATTTCAGCTTCCAGCCTCTCAGGTACGATGATGACGGCTTTCTCCACGAGGCGCAGGACCCGGTCAGTGGAGACTTGTTCTCTTTTTTTTGTTTCCGTAATCCTTTTTTCCATGTATACTATAAGATATGAAAAATTCCGGAATGACGGGTGCTGCTATGCGGCAAGAACGCAGGGCGCTCCTGAAGGAAGAGTGGGGAAGATCAAATGAACACAGATGAGAGATGGGACAGGCTCCTCAGAATCCGCACGACCGGCCGGGATGACTCCCGGTCAGATACTTACCACTACCCGTATGAGCCCACCCCTTACTCAGTCCTGGAGCGTCTCGCCTCTTCCGGGCTGATCCGAAAAGGAAACCATCTTCTCGATATGGGATGCGGAAAAGGCCGGGTAGATTTTTTTCTTGCCTATGAGACACGGTGCGCCTGCACGGGTATCGATTTCGATGCCCGAATGATAGAGATTGCTGAGCGTAACCGGCTGCACGCGGTACCGGGAAGCCGGGTCCGTTTTATCAACAAGCCTGCAGAGAACTGTAAAATCCCGGACTCTGTGGACAGGATCTATTTTTTCAATCCTTTTTCCACAGAGATCCTGTTGAAAGTTCTCGCAAGGATCCGTGCGTCCTGGTACAGAGCTCCAAGGACAATTCTTCTGTTTATTTACTACCCGTCCTTCGGTTTCAGGGATGCGCTCACGGCAGACCCTCTCCTTGTTCCGGACCGGGAGATCGACTGCAGGGATCTGTTCAAAAACAGCGATCCCAGAGAGCAGATCCTTGTTTTCAGGACCGGGGAACCGGATGCAGCTGAAAGTCAGATAGAAGATGTCCCATAAAAGGTAAAGTGGAAAAAACGGTCTTCATGCGTAGATCAGGCGCAAAGGCTGCACTGAAGGGGTGAAAAATGTTATTTTTCAGGAAAAATAAAGAATTAGAGGCTCTGCTCCTGGAGCTCAAAAATGATGCGGCAAACAATTACAAGGATAATGCGCAGGACGATTTCCGCCGCCTTACAGGTCTTTTTTCTGATCTGAAAAATGCCGGAAAGCTGTCAGGAAGACAGCTTGCGTATTATGAAAAAGAAATCGATTCTTATCGGGCGATGCTTAAAGATTATACACATGCAGATCAGGGGCGTAAAGAGATCGGGACCTGGTGATGACCGGGTCCCGATCTTATTCTTTCATGTCTGTATTTTCCGTTCCCGAACAGGCATCAAAACGATTGACGAGCGTACGCTTTACTGGATGTCTCTTTCACACATGCCCTTTGAATACACTGACTGCGTCATGAGCAATTCAGGGTCTCCATCAAAGCACCTTCATCGGGTGCCACCGAAGACAGTCACCCGACACCAGCGAATACCGGATCCCGCGTTTCATTCCGCGAATGCTGTCATGAAATCGCTTCTCCCCATGACAGTGCCCGTATATGACCTGTTCGGCCCCATACTTCTCCGCAAGATTAGTGAAAGCGCTGTTCTTCTGCAGTATATTGGTCGGCGGATAGTGCAGGAACATGATGAACTTGCAGAACCCGTCTGCTTTCGCAGCCTCGAACGACATCGTAAGCCGTTCGATCTCCCTTCCGACCAGCTTTTCCGCCCGGGCAGCCTCTGCCTCGTCCCAACCGACGAGGTGCCCGTATCTGTCAAGATAAAAAGGACCCTCGAAGCAGTATCCTTTTGTTCCGACCAGTGCGTAATCCCCGTAAGGCATATAGTTATTCTGGAGAAATGAGAGTCTGCCGCGGTAGAGCTCATTTAATTTCTCCGTCTTTTTTACGTCCCAGAACATATCATGATTGCCCCGCAGGAGAATCTTTCTGCCCGGCAGTGCGCAAATATATTCCAGATCTTGTTCGCAGTCCGCGAACTTCTTTCCCCAGCTGTGATCTCCGACCAGGACGAGCGTATCCTCCTCCCGGATCAGACTCTCACAGTTTTCCTTAAATATTCTTTCGTGATCCTTCCACACCTTCCCATAGAGCTGTCCGGGAGCTTTCAGCTCGGACTGAAAGTGCAGGTGCAGATCGCCGATGGCATAAAGGCTCATAATTCTTCCATTACACTCCTGTAGGCCGGACGAATGATTTTTCCTCTGTTGGTCAGCTCCTCAATTCTATGCGCGCTCCAACCCACAATTCTTGCAATCGCGAATACAGCCGTGTAAAGTTCGACAGGAATGCCGAGCATTTCATACACAAATCCGCTGAAGAAATCGATATTCGGACTTACGCCCTTGAAGATCTTCCGCTTATTCGCGATAACGATCGGGGCCAGCTCCTCGATATTCTGATACAGCAGAAGATCATTCTCACGGCCTTTTTCTTTCGCCAGTTCTGTCACATACTGTTTGAAAATGACTTCTCTCGGATCCGAGAGCGAGTAGACCGCATGCCCCATACCATAGATAAGTCCCTGCCTGTCAAAGGCTTCTTTGTCCAGCAGCTTTTCAAGATAATCGCTGATTTTTTCGCGGTCGCTGTAATCGGTGATGTGCGCCCTTATATCCTGCATCATTTCCATGACCTTGATATTCGCGCCGCCGTGCCTCGGTCCTTTCAGCGATGACATTGCAGCGGCGATCGTAGAATACGTATCCGAACCGGAGGAAGTAACGACTCGTGTGGTAAATGTCGAGTTGTTTCCTCCGCCATGCTCCATATGCAGGATCAGCGCGGTATCAAGCACCTTTGCCTCTGTGACGGTATAGGCTTTATCCGGACGAAGGAGCATCAGAAGGTTCTCTGCCGTCGATCGTGCCGGATCCGGTCTGTGTATGAACATACTGTCATCCAACACATAATGACGGTACGCGTTATAAGCGTATACGGCAAGCATCGGAAAAACGCTGATCAGCTTTATGCTCTGGCGCAGTACGTTCGAAAGACTCGTATCTTTCTCATTTTCATCGTAAGAAGCAAGTGTAAGAATGCTCTTCGTCATGGAATTCATTATGTCCTCGCTCGGCGCTTTCATGATGACATCCCGTGTAAAATTTGTCGGCAGGGTCCTGCAGCTGCCTATGATATCCGAAAACTCCTTCAGCTGCTCCGGATCCGGAAGTCTGCCCATAAGAAGAAGATATGCCACCTTCTCGAATCCGAACTCAGAGCGTCCGAGCGAGTTGATCAGATCTTCGACCCGGTATCCTCTGTACCAGAGTTCACCGGCACACGGAACCTTCTCCCCGTTCACGTTTTTCTTGGAGACGATTTTTGAAATACGGGATAGTCCTGTCAGCACACCTTCTCCGTTCAGATCCCGAAGTCCCCTGTTGACTCCGTATTCATCAAAGAGGCTCGAAGGAATAAAATCATTTTCCTGGCAGATTTCTGCATTTACCTCGGCATATTTGTTTAATACTTCAAATGTCATGGCGTTTCTCCTTTTTAAGTCCCATACTCTTACGGTCAGCGTCTCGGGAGTGTCATCCTCTTCGTATACTCCGCGGGAATGCGTTTTTCGTTTCATATTGATTTTGCTGACGGTTGCTGACCCGAAACCTGCACTTCATTCCCGCCGGCAGAATCTGAAAAAAGTTTTGTTTGTGTTTCCCGATATTTTATCCGTTTCAGAAAATAAATCAATTTATTTTTTATGAATTATTTGTAACCATTTCGTGCCGGATAATATTAAGAAGCCGTCGAAATTCAGAGAACAGGACCGATTATGGCTGACTATGCACAGTCATATGCCCTGTATCGGTCTCTCTGAAACGACGGCCCCTTTCGTTTTCATTTATCCAGGCACGTGCCGTACCTCAGAAACGTCTCTGTGTTCCTGCCGCGCCGCACGTGCCGAAAAGTATCTTTAGTCCGTGGGTGAAAAACCCGGATTCCGGATCCTCATTTATTTGACAGACATGTGTCAACGAAGCTCAGCGCGGAGGAAACTCAGAGGAACGATCCACTGACAGCGCACAGCATCGCAATTACCTGTCTTTCATAGACGCCAGCTTCTCATACCGCTCTCTGGAGAGCTTTGCGCCCTCGGCGAAGAGTTTCTTTGCATTTTCCGGGAAAGTCCTCCGAAGCGATGCATAGCGCACCTCCCCGTCCAGGAACGCTTCATAGTCAATGCTCGGTGCCTTGGAATCCAGATGGAAGCTCGGCTCCGCCGCCGGATTGAAGCGATAGAGGAACCAGTAGCCCGCGTCGACCGCTTTCTTCATCTCATCCTGGACCTTCGCTGCGCCGCACTTTAATCCGTGCTCCTGGCAAGGCGCGTAGGCAATGATGACCGACGGTCCGTCATACTCCTGCGCTTCCTTCACAGCCTTGATGAGCTGAGCATTGTCCGCTCCCTGAGCGACCTGCGCGACATAGACGTTGCCGTAAGTCATGAGCATGCTGCCGATATCCTTCTTCGGCTGCTTCTTGCCGGCAGCCGTGAACTGTGCGACCGCACCCACCGGTGTCGCCTTGGAAGACTGTCCGCCGGTGTTGGAGTAGACCTCCGTGTCGACGATGAGGACGTTGACATTCTCTCCGCTGGCAAGGACGTGATCCAGACCGCCGAACCCGATG
>CADABA010000074.1 GCA_902785985.1 uncultured Lachnospiraceae bacterium | reverse complement strand
TGTCGAAAGGAGTTTAAGATGACCATTGAAGAATTGAAAAACAGAAAAACTGCTTTAGGCCTCACAAATGAAATGATTGCGAAAGCTGCGGATCTTCCGCTGAGCACCGTTCAGAAGATAATGAGCGGCGCCACAAAGGCACCCAGAAAGTCTACTTTGATAGCAATCGAGACCATTCTCACTGCCGAAGAGCGGCAAAGAATGAATATGAAAGAAGAGAAGTCATCCCTGGGCCCAGATTTTACTTATGAAAATTGCCCCGGAAGAAACACCCCCGATCTGGTAAAAGAAGCTGCCGCAGACTACAACGTTTCGACTTCCGCCCCCAAAAAAGACGGAGAATATACTTTGGATGACTACTATGCTCTTCCCGACGAGCGCCGGGTAGAACTGATCGACGGTGTGTTCTGATGTCAGACTGGACATGGACAACAAGACTATGGTACAGCCTGATCTGCTTGTGATCTGCAGGTCTTACGATCTCGACGCGAAACGCTTTGAGGGCGCTCCTGATCTTGTGCTGGAGATTCTCTCTCCCTCCACCCGCTCCAAGGATATGCTTCTCAAGCTTTACAAGTATCAGAATGCCGGCGTAAAAGAGTACTGGGTCGTGGATCCGGATCACGAAACAGTCCTGGTCTATTATTTCAAGGATGACAATTTCTATCCCGAAAAATATGATTTTGACTCCCTCATTCCGATCCGCATATCAGAGGGACAGTGTTCCATTGATTTTTCGAGGGTCAACCGAACTCTGAAGAAAGTCCGTGCTGCAAAATAATTCCAATTTTTTCTGTATGTATTTTCTCACTGTGCTATTGAACCGTCCATTCTATACATTATAAAATGAATATCAGGAACGCATCAGCGTTCCTTCCGAACCGCACAGGGTACGCAGCACCTTCCTCTCAGCTCGGCTGCGATCCGCCGGAAACGCCCTAAGATTTTTGACCATACGACCGCAAAACAGAATGACTGCTGCTTCCGGCACGCACCGGCATTTTCCTCTGATACATGCAATTTCAGTAAATTACAGGAGTTCATAAAGTTGGAAAGATTCTTTTCATGGCAGATCAGACATAGAAAATCCGTGATCATTCTGTTCATTGTGATCATCAGTATATGCGCTTTCTGCTCAACAAAAGTAAAGGTGAATACCAACCTTGCCGACTATCTTCCGAAGGATTCCGCTTCAACGATCGCATTGGACGAGATGGGAAAAGAATTTACCGGAGATATTCCGAACGCAGAAATGATGGTCTCCGATATTTCCATGTTGGACGCGGCCAGGCTTCAGGATAAAATAGAGGAACTGGACGGAGTAAAAGACGTGTCCGGCATAAGAAATGCGAACCCCCTGGGAGTTCCCTATGAATTCTTGGGAGAGGAAGCTGTCAGCTCATACTATAAGGACGGAAATGCACTTTATACACTTACACTTGACGCGGAAAGCGGCTTCAGCCTTCTGGAAGATCTCGTTATTGTTTTCGCTATCGTGCTTTTCATGTTTACCATGGATTCCTGGCTCACTCCATTTTTACTGGTCGGCACGCTCCTCTGCGCGGTCATCATCAATTCCGGAACAAATCTGATCTTCGGAACAATTTCATCCGTGACAAATACTGCCGCAAGTGTACTCCAGATGGGTGTATCCGTCGATTATTTCATCTTTATACTGCATCGGTACAGAGAGTATACGGACATGGGACGGAGTTCGGACGATGCCATGATCCTGGCTCTGACGAATTCCGGAAGCTCTGTGGTATCCAGTTCTCTGACCACAGTCATCGGGTTTGCCGCGCTTGCGTTCATGAGATACGGAATCGGGATCGATATGGGGATCGTTCTCTCCAAGGGCGTACTGATCAGTCTGATCTGTGCCTTTACGCTCCTGCCATGCCTGATCCTCTCTCTGGACAAATGGATGAACAGAACGCGGCATAAACCTCTTATTTTTACCGCTTATAAACTGTCTGCCGTCAGTATGAAGATACGCTATCCGGTCATGGTCCTTTTCCTGATCCTGCTCATTCCGGCCCTGGTCCTTCAGTCAAAAAGCAGATACTACTACGGTTCGTCGCATTTCTATAGTGACGATCATCCTGTTATGGTCGAAAAAGCGGAAATAGAATCCGTATTCGGACAGAAAAATACCATTGTTATTCTTGTGCCGAAAGGAGATACCGCATCGGAATACAGGCTGACAGAGGCACTGAGAGAGATGCCTGAGACCGTCAGTGTCACTTCTTACACCGGAACTTTCAGCCCCCATATTCCTTATGAAATGATTCCCGAAAAGTTCTCCGAACAGCTGATATCCGAAAGCTACCGCCGCTTTGTCCTCACCCTGAACGTGGACGAGGAAAGTGAGAGTACCTTTGCGCTAATTGACAGAATAAGAGAAAAAGCACAGAGTCTGTATGCGGAACCGATCTATATAGCCGGGAACAGCGCCTCCACACTGGATCTGAAAGCGGTCATCTCCAAAGACAATACCAACGTAAATCTGATCGCCGTATGCGCCATTTTTATGATATTGGTGCTCACGATGCGCTCGCTCAGATTACCGCTGCTTCTCACATTCTGCATAAAAGGAGCCATCTGGATCAGCATGGCTGTCTCCTGTTTAAAGGGAGACTGGCTTTTTTATATCGGATATCTGATCGTCAGCTCCATTCTTCTCGGATCGACGGTAGACTATGCGATCCTTGCAACGAACCGGTTCCTTGAATTTAAGGAAACGATGAATGCAAAATGCGCGATACGGGAAAGTATCGCGCACTCGGCAGTTTCCGTGCTTACGTCGGGCCTGATCCTTATGGCTGCAGGCGGATTACTCGGGGTCGTCTGCACGGATCAGCTCACGGCACAGCTCGGGACGCTCCTTGCAAGAGGTACCTTTACAGCCATGTTCGTTGTCCTTTTTGCGCTTCCCGGTCTGCTGCAGCTGATATTTCCGTCCCGCCGCACTCGCTGACCGTCAGGTTTCCGTCACTCAACACTATGTGCACAGATTTTTCCCCGACAGGCACCGTACAGTCCAGTTCTTCAAAATACTGCACCGCCGGCTTCACTTCATACGTCTTATATCCGGGCGACGTCGGCCGCACTCCCAGAAAGTACTTGCCGAGCAGATAGATCGGGCTGGCACCCCATGCATGGCAGAGGCTCTTCCCAAATGGATCGCCGTACATGCCGTACTGTTCTCTTCCCTCCTGCTTCGGATCAAAGAGTTCCCAGAAGGTCACTGCACCTCGCTCGATCATGCCTCCCCAGTAATCGTGGATCGTCTCCCAGATCCTGTCCAGATCGCCGAGCTTTCCGAGCGCATCAAGCTCAAAGAATTTAAAGTACGGCGTTGTGATCTGCGGCACTTTTTCGTTATAAAGCACGTTCCGCCTGATCTGTTCCTTCCGGTCTTCATCCGCAAAGTCGAAAAGGACAGCAAATATATTGGCGTGCCGCGTCACGTTTCTCCTGCCGGATGTAAAGCTGTCGATCAGAGCGCCTTTTTCCCCGTCCCAGTAAAATTCCAGAATTGCCTGCCGAAGTGCTTCCGCTTTCTCTTCATAGAAGGCAGCGCGCCTGAGGAGCCGTGTCCTGTCCGCAGCCGGGAGAAGCGCATCGAAAGGCTCCACATGATCCGCGGGCAAAGGTCTGCCGTCAGGACCGAGCGCGGGTGCACTGTACATCTCATCTATATCGCATGCACGCGGTTGTACGTCACCTGCGTTTGAATATATTTTCTTTGCGGAATCGGATTCTTCCCTGCCATATTCAGATAAAAGTCCCGCGGAATCAAACTCTTCTCCATCGCCGTCTGTCAGACGGCTTTTGGAGTCGTACTCCGCCCGGTTTCCCACTGCCAGAAGTCCTGCACAGTCGGCCATCACTTTGCAGCACTTCCACAGGAGCACCTGCTCCGCCGAAATGCATCCGTCCTTGTCGATGTCCGCCCAGTCGATGTAGATCCAGTCGCGGTCACGTCCCCGCACAAATCCGTGTCTGTCCGTCTGCGAGAACAAAAGATCCATCGCCGCTTCCATCTTCGGATACATCTCGCGGACATAGGCAAGGTCAGCGTCCATCATGTATTCATTTTGGATGCTGATCAGCCACAGCATGGTGTAGTCCACAATCGTGTTGATGTGCTGGCGGATCTCCGTGTTTCCCCGCAGTGCGCGGGACGTCCGCTTGTCGATTTCTTTGTCAAAGTACAGATACGGATTGATCATCATGCTCTGATAGGCGTCTCCGGACCAGATCCAGCGGTCGCGCTTGATCCCATCGATAAAGAATAATCCGCTGCAAAGTCCGTACGTCTCTGCGGACACTTTCCAGATTCGGTTCACCATCTCATCGTCACAGGAAAACGCAGCCCGGACCCTCATCGGCATCCTCTGGTGTACGGCACAGACCGAAATCTCTCCCGGCGCGATCCCCGGCAGATAAATAAAGCGAAATGCCCGCTTTCTCAGTTCTTTTCCGGCTGTCGTATTTTCCTCTTTGTAGTAGCAGAAGACGGGGTCCAGAGCCTCGTCCCGGGACTCGCCGTAGAGGATCGTGAATGTGCGCTCATCAGATTCTTTACCACAAAGCTCTCTGAATTTTTTCTCTCCGGATTCTTCATCTCTGCATGCTTTATTTACGGATTCCTCATCTCTGCATGCTTTATCTGCGGATTCCCTGCAGACTCCATCGCTGTTCTCACGAGACTCTTCACCTGCGCGGAATGTGATCACCGGTCTTCCGTCCACCATCCGTCCGAAATCGATCAGTGTACCGCCGTCCTTTTCTGTGACGGACCGCGGCTGCACACAGATCTCCTCATACTCGATTTCATTGGGATCCTGCTCTTTCTGTGTGCAGAGAGAGGATGTTCCTGCCGGAACTGCCGCAAGAAAATCATCGACGCCCCAGGTGGAGTCACTGTGAATGCTTCCGTTTGCTGAATCGCCGTGAATGTTTCCGTTTGCAATATCACAGGAAATGCTTCCGTTTGTAATATCACCGGGAATACTTTCGTCTGTGATATCACCGGGAATATTCCCGTCTGATGTATACTCACCGTTATTCTTTTCTGTATTACTTTCCACATAGATGCAGGGAAGTCCGGTGATATTCCCGATGAACACTTCGATGAGATGCTCACCGGCAGGGAGTGTAACAGGCTTTCCTAACGGGTATTTCCGTCCGTCCGCCTGCACGTGGCCGACTCCGCATCCATATACCGTAAATGTCTCAGGCTGCGTCAGTTCATATTTTCGGAAGAAGCGCACATTTTTACGCCAGTCATCCATCTTCCAGAAAGCGGGCCACTCCATCCCCCGCTCTTCCCTGCGGAAATTCTGCCACATACCGTGATATATTTCAAAGTCTCCCGGATACCAGATCCAGACTGCGTTGTTCATTTTGGTCCCTCTTATTCCGTTTCTGTTTGTTATTCCCGGTCACAGCCACACTGATGCGTGTGGGAAGTCTTAGTTATTGATCAGAAATTCAGGCTCATCCTGCAGATTCCCGAGGACGATCAGTTCCGCAGCAAAGCATATCGAAACCGCTTTGCGAACCGATAAGATCTGTCCTTTTCATCAAGCATACCACAGACAATTTTACACCTGCCTGATTATCCGTAAACATCCGGAAAAAGTACGCAAGCGGAAACTCTGCCGATCCTTATATGGACTAAATTATCTGAACAAAATCCTCTATGCTTCTTTTTGGCAGACACGCTGCTCACCTGGGAACTTTATTCTTCATCGCGCAATACTCGTGTCTTCAAACATGAGATACGCGCGCAAAGTAAAACTCGCCTTCATCGTGAATACAATCTTGCAATGAAGAATAAAAGCCTCCGGCGGATCGCAGCCGCGCAAAGAAGAAGGTGCTTCGCACCCTGCGCGGCGCGGCAAGAACGCTGAAGCGTTCTTGAATTTTCGTAGCGCAGTCTCCTGTGTGACTACTCTCTTTTTTCTTTTTTTAAAAAATATGAGGCTGCCGTACCATTCGATACAGCAGCCTCCCTGCATATACTCTCGTAGAATTCCTTTATTCCTTCACAACACTCATGAAGCTGCTGACCAGGAACAGAAGCCATGCAATCCCGCCGCAGACAGCAAATGTGATGTAGCTCTGCAGAAGGCTGAACTGATAGAGACCGGAGATCACATAACCGATCGCGTCGACCATGACTGTAAGGCTCCATCCGAGGCCTGCCATCATGAGAACCGCCGCCAGAGCTCCGCCCCAGTTGGCCAGCTTATTACCGGATACCGCGCCGAGTACAAGGGCTGCGCATGCGACGACTGCCGCTGCGATCATGAACCCATATGCACTGGTGGCTTTGTTCATCGCACTGCCGTAAAGAATAATGCTGATCACACTGACAACTGCTGCCGCTGCAAGAACGAAGAAGCCAACGCTCTTTTTTGCTTTCATATTAACACCTCCCTTACGATGCCTTCCTGCCGGCTTTATAGCCGAGGAAGAGGAAAAGCGCTGTCAGTACTGCCGTCACGCCTGCTGCCGCATAGATGGCACCCAGCCACCACGGCGTGACCTTGACGATCTTTGTTGTATTACTGATGCCGTTCATAGCGTTGGATTTCGCTATGGAGTACAGCCATGTCTTAAGTGTGTACTGCATCTGCTGCTGGAAAGCTGTATCCTTTGCGATTTCATCCTTGGCATCTTCCATCGTGCCGAGCTTGGTTCCCTGCCAGTTCGCAGCGCTGCCGAGCATCGTGCCGCCGCCGCCGTAAACAGTGTCAAGCCAGTTCATGTACATTGAGCCATTGACCATGTCTGTGACATATCCGCCCTTGTATCCCCACTCATTACGGGCAATCTGCTCAAGAACGCCGCTGTAAGCGCCGACATAAGTTGTACCGATCCGGTTGAAGGCTGTCATGATCGTTCCGGTCGCATTCGTGGACATTACCTTCTGGAAGCAGCGGAGTTCATTTTCACGGGCTGCCTGCTCAGTCATAAAGGTCGAGATACCGGAGCGGTTCAGTTCCTGATGGTTAAATGCGAAATGCTTGACCTGTGTGACCATACCCTTTGCGGAAGCCGCTTCACAGAAATTCGTCGCCATTAGGGATGTCAGCACGGGATCCTCGGAATAATACTCGTGGTTTCTTGCGCAGTAAGGCGTTCTGTGCAGGTTGGCACCGGGTGCGATACAGATTGTCTCCTTTGCATGCAGAGCGTCCTCAGCGTAAAGTTCTGCTTCTCTTCTGATCAGATCGATGTTCCATGTGGCAGCCACTACAGGCTCGGTAGGCATGGTGGCCATGGAGTATTTTGCCTCATCTGACTTGGAATCTACGTAGAAAGGATTCCCTGAATCCGAAGATGTCCAGCGTGTGCCGTAACCAGCTACCTGGTCATAGGCAAAGCCAAGAGGACCGTCGTTCATGTAAGTCCTGGGAAGGAGGACGGAATCGATGTTCTCAATATCGTCGGCTGCCCACTCGATGAAATGGATCGCCTCATCCAGTGTGATCTGCTGTACCAGCTGATCCCATGTGGGGTCGTCAAAATCCAGTACACCGCTGAAGTTTCCGTTCTCATCGGTCTGCATCATATTGACCATCATCAGGCCGTTGTCTGCACCCCATGTGACGCCGTCGCCGTTCTCGCTCAAAGAATATGTGCTGTTCGTAAGGCCCACCATCATATCTGCTGTGGGAGTGATGCTCTCCACGGTCTTCCAGCCCTTGGACCAGTCAGCTCTCGTTGTGTACTCAGCCGTACCCGGAATGAGCTTGTTGATATCCGCATTCTGGATCGCGTTCATGACATTGACGGAGTATGTATCAAAGTCACCTGTCGCAAGGTTCCACAGGATCGCGTTGTCGGCGGAGATCTGCTCGTCTTCGTTGACAGAGATCAGCTTGTCTGTGGATCCGGTCTTTTTGGCCAGAATGTTATTGAGGGCATTGTGCACGCCATTGCCGATTGCAAAGTAATAGTCGCCTGCTTCGAGGACCCATGCGCCAATAGAACCGTCTGTCTTCTTTACCGTTTCGTCATAGCTTGCAAAGAGCGCAGGATCGATCTCGATCGTTACAGTTTCGCTCGCGCCGGGTTCCAGCTCGGAAGTCTTGGCAAAGCCGACCAGCTGAACGGAAGCTTTCTCAAGACCGCCTTCTGTGTAAGGTGTCTGTACATAGAGTTCTGCGACAGATTTGCCCGCCACATCGCCGGTGTTCTTTACTGTGACCTTTGCACTGCCGATCTCGCCGACCTTGACATCCACAGAATCCAGCTTCTGCTCAAATGTTGTGTAGGAAGCACCGTATCCGAACGGATAGGAGACTTCATTGGCATAAGACCATGCACCGTCACCGGATGATCCGTCAGATGCAGCTGCATTTCCCTGGCCCAGTATCTCATCCTCATAACGGGTCTCATAATACTTGTAGCCCTGATAAATGCCCTCTGTCTCAACAACATACCAGTCGCCCTTGTTGTCGGTCGTAAGCTGAGCCACATCACCGGAAGCAGATCCGTCATTGGAATTATTGCTGTACACAAAGAGGCCGAAATTCTGCATTGCCGGTGCGGATGCGGAGTTGACCGCATAGGTATCCGGCAGATGGCCGGACGGATTGGCCGCACCGCTTAAGACATCCGCAACACCGAGGAAACCGTATACGCCGGGCTCGCCTGCCCATACGATCGCGTCGATATCCTTATCGTTCTTGAGTTCTTCGAGCTCAAGCGGGTTGTCTGCGTTGATAAGAACGATGACCTTGGTGCTGTGCTGTTTTGCCAGGTCGATCATGTCCTTCTCATACTGGGAAAGTGCCAGCGGACGCTCGAAGGAGTCTCCCTCCGTGCCGTTGAACATCGTCGGTTCATAATCTGCCGCTTCGGAGCTGTCACGCGTGATCACACAGACCGCTGCCGTATCGTCTGCGGATTCCAGCACTTCATCTGTATACATGGAGGAAGGAATCTCACCGACAAGATAAACGGCCGGCTGTTCCCATGTTGCCTCGAAAGAGGGTACAAGACCTGCGCCGGGGAAGAATGTCTGGCGTGTATACGCAAAGGCTTCGTCGCTGGTGAGAAGGCCGATCATCTGCTCGTTGAGCTGGAATCCCTTCGCGAACATCGCATCCATCAGCCCTACGTCTTCCTGTCCCTCGCCCGCGGCTGCCGTGGAACCGATCATACCGCCGCGTGCCGTAAATACGCTGTTGTGGCCCCAAAGTGTGACAGGCTCTTTTGAAGCATCCAGAGGAAGTGCGCCGTTGTTCTTGAGAAGAACCGTGCCTTCCGAGGCAATCTGCTCGGCCAGCTGTGTTTTCGCGGCGAGAAGATCACTGAGCGAATCGAATTCGGATTCAAAATAGTAGCTGTCCCCTGCTGTCTCTCCGGTCTCCTCCAGCCTGTAGCTGACAGTTCCGAGCCTTGCATTGATAAACGCGGAACGGGTAGGAGCGTAGGATGCAGCCACAAGAGATACCGCACAGAGCGAAGCGGTGAACGCCGCGAGTCCGCGCATTAATCCTTGTTTCATAATTTACCCCTCCTCTTTTTCGGGGCGGACCGGTTCCGGCCCGCTGACTGGTATTACATTGTACTTATTCAGCGTCCGATCGCAGTCGCTCCGCAGGATGCCGAACAGTTACATTTCATTTACGAGTTTCATTTTATCTGTATTTTTTATCCAATCCCGTGAGCGTTCGTGAATGGACATTCTGCGTCCGTAAATGGTCAGTGATCAAAATCTTTGTATAAATGCATCCACCCTGGCAAGCACGTCATCGCTGTAGAGCATATCCGTCGCATGCCCTTCGCCGTGGACCAGCAGGAACTTTGTTCTGTCCTCACCGATTATCCGGACCAGATGATCATAAAGTCTCTGCGACTGCAGATAAGGTACCGTGATATCGCAGTCGCCGTGAACGATCATGACGGCAGGCCCGCTCTCCCGGCTCAGATTTTCGTCGAGGAAATAATGCGGATCGAACGTCTTCCGGTCTTCCTCCGTCATGTCACCGAACTCTCTGCGCATCCAGTAGGATTCCACCGACGAATAGCCTTCCAGCATCTTTTTGTCGATCCAGCTGTTGGCAATGTCGACGACCACTTTCGGAATTCCCAGTTCCTTCCAGTCACCGCCTTCGGCCCAGACCGAACCCAGATCCACCGCGCCGTAATAGTCAATCAGGACCGCTGCTTCGCCTGTATAAAACTTTCCGGCTGCCTCATCCTCATCCTGACCCAAATACCGGACGCCCATGAATTCCTTCTCATTGGAGAAGGCCTCCGTCACAGCCAGATAGCCTCCGGCGGACTCTCCCCAGATCGCAGGCCGGGAGGCATCATATCCATATTCCTCCGCATGGGACTGCAGAAAGCGCACCGCTGCCTTCACATCATCGCAGGCTGCGGGAAACGGCGCTTCCTGCGCCAGTCTGTAGTTGACCGATGCGCAGGCGTATCCGTGGTCTCGGAAATACCGGTACATAAGGATGGGCTGGCGTGACTGGGAATCATTGCCGATGAATCCGCCCCCATGTACCATCACAAAGAGCCGCGGCTTTTCGCTGTCCGACCCGGACTCAGGAATGTAAAGATCCAGATACTGGCTCGGGGAATCATCCGCATAAGGTACGCGTTCAAAGACTGAACCACCGCTCCAGAGCGCATGTTCATCCAGTTCAAGTTTGCGGGCTGTCAGGTTCCTGAACACTGCATAGGCCGCTTTATGATTGATTCCTGCGGTGAGCACGGCCGCCGCAGCGACCGTGCCGGCCATGATGCCCGCCGCAATTTTGTATTTTCCGTTCATCTCTTTATTTTTTACTCCAAAAGCATTCCGTTCAAGAACGCCTCAGCGTTCTTGCCGCGCCGCGCATGGTGCGAAGCACCTTCCTCGTTTATCTCAGTGGGGGATTGAAACCCGCCACTGAGACGAGCAGGATATTAATCTATCCCCCGCTTATAGAAGCGGGAGTCTTTCCCACTGAGATAAAGCTGTTCCTGCGTGTTATCCAAGAAGCTTTCCGATAAAGCTGTTCTTACGTTTTTCCTGTGCTTCCCGGTACTTTCTCTCCTCTTCTTCAAAATTGAGGCCCTGTTTTTCGCATTTTTCCCTGAGCTCACGGATGCGCTCCGCTTCCGCTTCACGGTCCGCCTGCTCCTGCTCCATACGGGCGCGCTCCTCAGGGTCGATCCAGGTTCCGCCCTCTGCCAGGACGGCTTCTTTCTGACGCTCAATGATAAGACGTCTGTCCTCATCACCGTATTTTTCGACGTCGAGCTTCCACAGTAGGATGATGGAAATCACGAAGGAAATCACATCGACCGCCAGGTAGACAAATGCAAGGACCTGCTCGGTGCCGCCCATCTGCCGATAGATCACGTCGCCCGTCCAGTTTGCAAAGTCTTCAATCAGTGTCACAGTTTTCGGGTCTACCGGATATCCTGTATTGACATAGCCGGAATAGGTAAGCATTGCGTTAATGATGCCCATTCCGAGACCGCCCAGACCAACCATGATGGAACTGTAAAGAGACATCGTAAATCCATCAGAGCGGAAGCCGTTCTTTGCCTCCAGATGGTCCAGAATGTCGGAGATCAGTGCGAGCATGACATACTGGGCCGGAATGATACCGATACCCTTAAGGACGACTGCCGTGCACACGATCGGAAAACTGTTGACATTAATGAATCCGACCAGACCGCCAAGTGTCGCGAAGGCAAGTCCCAGAATGATTGCCTTCTGCTTCCCCAGCTTATTGGCCAGAGGCCAGGCTATGACCATACCGACCGCAGCAGGAAGACCGCCGACCAGACCGAGCGTGGACATCATAGCCGCAGAAGTGCCTTCAGGATTTGAGGAATTCATGACGTTGTCGAACATCCATCTGGCGTAGAAGCTCATGGAACTGTTCTTGCACAGCTGTCCGAACTGGAAGACCAGAATGAAAATGATGACCATCCACCAGTATTTGTCGCTCTTACATGCATCAATATGCTTCTTAAGGGGCAGTTTTTCCTCCTTGAGGCCAAGTGCGATTGACTCCTCGGTAATTCTCTCTCTCGTAAAGTAATACTCAAAAATGATGCCGACTGCGGAGAGCAGCGCAAGAGCGATCGAAAGGAGACGCCAGTTCGCATAAGATGCATCCACATCAATGCCGTTCGGACCGGACACGAACATAAAAGGCTGCAGAAGGATCGGGACCAGGATACTGGCGCCGATACCGGCCGCTGCAACGGTCGAAGCGTTGGACAGCGTTGCGAGAAGTCCGCGCTGGTTCGCATTTCTGGTCGAGAGCGAGACCATAGAGCTGTGCGCCGTATAGTAGCACGGGTAGGCTATGGCGTAGTAGAGATTGTAGGTCACAGCGATCCACAGCATCTGGATCCCATTTGAACCGGAGCGCGGCGTCATGAACATCAGGATGACGGCGACTGCGATCATGGGGATCGAGAGAAGCAGATAAGGTCTTGCTTTGCCTGCCGGTGTCCTCGTGTTATCGATCCACTGTCCGACCAGTATATTTCCGGCAATGACGACCAGTGCGGACAGCATGGGAAGGATCGTGGCGAACGCCCCGAATTTCGTCCATCCCAGGACGTCCACATAGTAACGGTTCAGATAGGATCCGAAGATTGCATTGGAGATCATAGCGCAGAAGGGTGCGATGAGATACCCGAAAGCCATCTCCTGTATTTTGACACTGGAAGACTTGATCCTTGTCTTCAGAGCAGGGTTTTCAAACATTTTTGCATTCATTTTATTTCTCCCGGATAAGTTCCTGTTTATCTGAGCGGTGCTATTCGCATTCCGCTTTCGCTCCATGCTCATGTCGCGCTGTCGCGCTATCGTCTGTTCGCAATATGTGCGGCTTTGTGAGCTGGCTCCCAGCCGCCCAATTGCTCCATCCGGCACCGCTCTGCATCATACGACCGGAATCCCGCAGACTGTTTCACCTGATTCGTCCGTCACTGTTACACGAACAGTACCGTATTCTCCTGCGCGGACCACTGCCATTGCCTCGCCAAAATAAGTGCGGACCGTATCTTCTGTGTAGTTTCCCTTCACATACGGGTTCGCGCTGCCAAGGCCAAGAAGTTCGCCGTTCTCCACGTTCACTTTCAGGTGGTGAATTCCCTGCGGCTGCCAGACTCCCTCGTTGTCAGTATACTGCAGACGGACGAAGCTGAGTCCTCCGGCTTTCACGCTCGCCTCTTCCGGGATCACGCGAAGCGCCGACTCCTCTCCCGCGGTCTTCAGGCTGTAACGCCCGATCTCCGCGCCATTTTCATTATAGGAGACTGCTGTGATCTCGCCGTCCTCGTAAATCGCCTTGAAGCGGTACATGCAGCCGTTCACGGCTCTCTTTTTCCGTCCGAAGGATTTTCCGTTCACAAAGAGTTCCACTTCTGCGGCGCGCGCATACACTTCCACATATGCGGTGCGTCCCGCACATCCGCGCCAGGACCAGCTCTCGACAGCCTTGGACAGCTGCCAGCCGGTCAGCTGTAATTTCTCATCCTCATAGACCGGTAGTACGCCGATCAGAGGGCCCATCTCCCGTTCCAGCGCGACTCTCGTATACGCCGCCTCCGCACGCGGCTTGCCAAGAAGATCGATTCTTCCGTTGCCGCCGGTCATATGGCTCTCGTCCTCTGTCAGAAGATAATCCTTGTACTCCGTCGCTCCGATTCCCGTCTCTCCGATGTAATCAATTCCTGCCCAGACAAAATCACCGATGATATTGGGATTGTCACGAGCGATTTCCCAGAACAGCCAGGCGTCTTTGCAGAATGTCTCGGAACCCAGGATCAGGCGTCTCGGATACTTTTTGATATCATGCTTATAGCGCCAGATTCCGTAGTTGTAACCGGCGATATCCATGTTGGCATAGGCCCCTTTGGTCTTCCAGTCGCTGGGCGGAAGCGTAGCGCCGAACTTCATGAACCGGTCTCCCATCAGGCAGGCCAGCGTATTGTAGAACTCACTGCCCACCGGCTTTTTCTTCTTTCCGCTATCCTGCACTTTCTTTGCAGTATCGACCGCCTTATCCGCCTTGTCGTCGCTGTAGACACCAAAGCCCATGGAGTAGAGGAAGTTGAAAAAAATATTGATGCCGCAGGTCACAGGACGGGTGGCATCCAGACTGTGCAGATACTTTGTCATTTCTCCGGTAATTGCGATTCCCTTCTTCTCGGAAGTCTCAGCCACTTCATTGCCGGTGGAGTACATGACGACGCAGGGATGGTTGTAGTCCTTATCCACCATCTCGCGCAGGTCCGCCTGCCACCATTGACTGTGGATGCCTGCATAGTCATATTTGGTCTTGTGAATATACCAGCAGTCCACGAACTCATCCATCATCAGCATTCCGAGCCGGTCGCAGGACTCCAGCATGGTCTTGGAGACGGGATTGTGTGCCGAGCGGATCGCGTTGTAGCCGTTCTCCATGAGGATCCTGACACGGCGCTCCTCCGCTTCCGGATAGGCGCAGGCTCCCAGAATACCGTTGTCATGATGGATGCAGGCTCCGCGCAGGATGACGCGCTTTCCGTTTATCGTCATGCCCTTGCCGGGCTTCCATTTCAGGGTCCTGATGCCGAATGTCTCCTCCACGACATCCTCTCCGAAGAGTACGCGGCATGTATAGAGATTCGGCTCTTCAGGACTCCAGAGCACGCCGTCTTTCACTCGGAAACAGAAATCCGCCCTGGCGCCGGAACCGGACTCTTCGCTCTCCTTTGCGTAAGTACTGATGAGACGGTCCTGATCTGAGGCTCCTTCCGGATTTGCCTTCTCCCCCCTGAGGATCTGGACCCGGACTTTGCCCGGCACGGAGGTGGCTACAGACACACTGATCTTGCATGTCCTGTAGTCCAGTGTGCGGATCCTGACGCCATTTACCGGAATATAGGCGTCTCTGCCCTCCCAGAGCCATACCGGCCTGTAGATTCCGGTCCCGGAGTACCAGCGGCTGTTGGGCTGGTCGGAATTGAACGCCCTGACCAGGATTTCATTTTTCTCTCCGTATTTGAAAAATGCAGCTGCGTCCACATAAAAATTGGAATAGCCGTACGGTCTCTCCGCCGCTTTCTCACCGTTGATGTAGACCTCAGCATTGTGATAGACGCCCTCGAATTCGAGAAGCTGCGCCTTGCCCTGCTCTTCCGCAGGTACATCTATGATCTTTCGATATTCATAATCATAGCCCGCAAAGAAACCGATATTTCCCTCGCCGATGCTCTCTGCGATCCTGGGCTCTGAGATCATCGCGTCGTGGGGAATCGAGACCGCTTTGTATGCACTGTCGGTGGTCACGCAGCGCACTTCCCATCCTTTGTTAAAATCCAGTCTTTTCATATTTCACCTCTTATTCTTCCGGGAGATAACTACTGATTAATCGCAGTGATGCCTCTCATGTTCCGCCTGCGCTCCATACACATGCCGTGCTGAAAGCGGTTCGTAATTGTTCCATAAAAGGCGCCTGCGAAACACTGTGCGAGCCGGAATTACAGGATAGTCATCGTATCGCAGGCGCCTGTGCATTTATATCATAAACAAAAACCGGCCCATTGGCCGGTTTTTGTTCGTAAACTGTTATTGTTCGTTCGCAAATAAGCATGTACTGCTGAAATCAAGAGTGCCCCGGCATTCCTTCTTCGCCGTGCTTATGTGCGAAGCACCTTCCTCTCCGTTTCAGGAAAGCTCCATTGCAGACCTGGATCACCTGCCCCTTAACATGTTTTCCCATATCGGAAGCAAGAAACAGGCATGCGTTTGCCTGATCCATGGGATCACATTCCGGACCGGGGAAACAGACAAAATGCTTGCTGTACTCCAGCATCTTCGCACCGCCGGGCTGTTCTCCGGCCTTGTTTGCCAGGTGCGCAGGAGTCACTGTTGCACCCGGCACAACAGCGTTGATACGAATGTTGGTATCGATCAGGCGCATAGCGACATTCTTTGTCAGCGTATTGATCGCGCCCTTGGATGACGTATAGGATGCACCAC
>CADABA010000073.1 GCA_902785985.1 uncultured Lachnospiraceae bacterium | reverse complement strand
ATCAAGAACTACGACCGGGATGATACCGATTTCGCCGAGTTTCTTTAATACTTCATTCATGATATTGTCCTCCTTGGTTTTTGTTTATAAGTTTCGTATCGTAAAACATTAATGAACCTTTTTTGTAAGCCCTTACCTTAATTATAGTGCCACATTATGAAATGTCAAGTTAAAATGTGAAAGAATCTAGAAAAAATATATAAACAAAGTTTCACGATATGAAACTAAAACTTGAAAAGAGATGTATGATGTGATAAAATTTATGCAGGATATTTATGCGGGATACAGGTAGACCCGATTGAGAGAGACTGTATGCATGATAAGGGGACAACGGTTATGTCAGAAGAGTATATGGAAAAAAACCCGATTCAGGTCGCGGACCGGCTGTTTGGCGCAGTCGAGCTGCTGGCAGAAAAGGGGGAGATGGGCCTTATGGAGACTGCGCAGGCCCTCGGGCTCAACAAGACGACGGCTTTCAGGATACTTCGGTCACTTATTTATATGGGTTATGTGACCCAGAATGAGGAGAACGGAAAATATTCCCTCACGCTGAAGATCGTATCCCTTGCCCATAAAGTGGTCTTAAGGACAGATGCACTCTGCCGAGATGGGCTCCCGGATCGGCGGACGGATCCCGCTGTACTGCTCCGGAGTCGGGAAGGCGATCTGCGCCGCGCTCAGTCTGGACGAGACCGCTGTGGTCTGGCAGGAGAGTGATATCAGAAGGATCACGCCTTACACCATTACAAATTATGAGGACTTTATGTTTTCCCTGGAAGAAGTCCGGAAGAGAGGGTATGCGCTCGACAATGAAGAGAATGAGTCCGGCGTCCGCTGTATAGCGGCAACGGTAATTCCGGCGGGCGGCAATGCCCAGTATGCGTTCAGTATCTCGGCTCCTGTGGAACGCATGGACAATGACAGGATCCATACTCTTGCCGAGCACGTCCTTCGGACAAAAGGGGAGATCCAGAGAGCGATCGGATGAAAGAGTATCCCGATGAAAGGAAAAGGCTATGCTTAAAACTGCAATCGTAGAGGATGATGAAAGCTACAGGGAAGAGCTTTCTTCCTATGTAAAGCGCTATGCTGCGGAGAGCGGCCAGGATATACAGATTTTCATTTACGGGGACGGATCCGCGATCCTGAAAGAGTATGAGCCGAAGTACGATATTATTCTTCTGGACATTGAGATGCCGAAAATCAACGGGATGGAGACAGCCAGACGGATCCGGGCAGTCGACCCGGGTGTCGTCCTGGTCTTTATCACCAATATGGCAAGCTACGCGATCCATGGGTATGAAGTCGGAGCGCTGGACTTCATCACGAAGCCCGTCACATGGTTCACCTTTCAGCTCCGGTTCCGGCGTGCAGTGGAGCGGGCTGCAATGCGGAAAGATGAAGAGATCCTGCTGGCCGGCCGCGATGGGGTCGAGAAGATCCAGGTGAGGGATATATATTACGTGGAGGTCCAGAACCGGATGCTCTACTACCACACAAAGCGTGGAACGATCGAGCTGCGCGGAACGATGAAGAGCGCGGAGGAGACGCTGTTTCCGCACCATTTCGCGAAGTGCAATCACTGGTATATCGTGAATCTGGCGCATGTGAAGCGGATCACGAAGGATACGGTCATAGTGGGGGACATGGAACTTGAGATGAGCCGCAGAGCGAGAGCCGGATTTCTGGACGCTCTGACGGTATATATGGGAGGCGGGTATGGCTGACGCAATTTGCATAGGAATATTTTCTGCCGCTGCCTTTTTTGCATTTATTGATCCTATTTATCACAGAGCCGACAGAAAAAGTGAGATATTTGGGACGCTTTTGCTGGCGTTCACGAGTTTTGCCGGGTTCTTTGCCGGGTATATGAACGCCATCGCTGCCGGCACCGTGCTCCTAGCTCTTTTCATCATTCGGGTCTTGATCGTGCACTTCCTCACGGAGGAGGGGTGGCGGGAATCAGTCTACGTATGTGTATGTGCAGGCATGATAATCGGACTGGCAGATGAACTGGGGGTATGGCTTTGCAGCATTCCGGGGCCGGATCTGCTCTCCCCGGGAGCTATGGGAATTGTCTGGCGCATGGCGGTAATGATCGTCCTTGTTCCACTGGTCTATCGGTTTTTTGCATCGACAATGCCAAGGGACGGCCATTATGAGATCGGTCCCAGACAGATCTCACTTGCCCTGGTGGAATATATTTTATTCATACTTATGAAAATGATCATCGCAAACAGGACCCTCCATCGGACAGATGACGGACAGTTCGTCATGATGGCACTGCTGTTCTGTCAGCTGCTGCTCATTGTGATCCTGTATCTGGAATACATTATGTTCCGCAGCAGCGCGATGCAGAAAGAAATGCAGGCACTGAATTTTCTCTGGAACGAACAGAAGGCGCAGTATATGCTGGCCAGGGAGAATATCGACCTGATCAATAGAAAGTGTCATGACCTGAAGCACCAGATCCGCGCCCTGAGAGGGGAATCGGGGCGGATAAAGGATCCGAAATACCTCGATGAGCTTGCGGATTCCATTCAGATTTATGAGTCCATAGTCAAGACGGGAAATGAAGCCCTCGACACGATCCTCACGGAGAAAAGTCTTCACTGCAGGGAAAACAGTATTAAGATCAACTGTGTCGCTGACGGCGGACAGCTCTCCTTCATGGATCCGGTCGATCTTTATTCGATCTTCGGCAATGCGATCGACAATGCCATCGAGGAAGTACAGCAGTTTGAGCGTGACGAGATGCGTCAGATCGATGTGACCGTTTTCCGCAGGGATGACTTTGTCTGTATTGAGGTGAGCAATCCTCTGCGGACGATGCCGGTGTTTGTCGATGATCTTCCGCAGACGACCAAGGGGGATAACGGCTATCACGGATTCGGAGTAAAGAGCATAAAGCATACGATCGAAAAGTACGGCGGGCATGTCTCCTGCAGAACGGATTCCGGGTGCTTCTCTCTGAAAATGATCGTTCCGGTACCGGTTTAATCTCTGACGCAGAATTCGTGAAACTTTTCTCTGACGTGGGATACAAACCCGCGTCAGAGATTAAAGCCTCCGGCGGATCGCAGCCGCGCAATTAGGAAGGTGCTTCGCACCTCGCGTGGCGCGGCAAGAACGCCGAGGCGTTCTTGATATTGTTCCGCCGGAGGCTTCATAAAACAAAGCCAGAGCAGAATTTAGAGAAAAAACTGGGAAAAATACTGTCGAATGTACGGATTGGAGAAACCAGATAAAAAGAAAAATATTTCAAGGGATTGGCTGTGACGATCTTACGAAAAAAGGAGGACTGGAAAATCCTCCTTTTTTTGTGCTTCTGGCGGTACACGTTTCTAACGGGTGAAAGCCCCGACCACTTATGTCGCAAAAATGACCACAAAAGTAAAACGCATTGTTTTTATTTTCAAAATTTCTAAAATGAGGACTAAGCAATACACATCAAAAAGGAGGATAGCATGAGACGCGAGACACTTCTTATGAAAGACTGGAGATTCTCGATGCCGGGAGCCGAGACCGAGGTCTGCGATCTGCCGCACACCTGGAACGCGGTCGACGGTCAGGACGGCGGCAATGATTATCTCCGCACTGCGTGCGTTTATGAGAAGACGTTTGCCGCTCCCGACTATGCGCCGGAGAAAGAGAGGGTCTTCCTGGTATTCGACGGTGTGAACGCCAGCTGCAAGGTGACGCTGAACGGCACAGAGATCCTGGTCCACGACGGCGGGTATTCCACATTCCGGGCGGATATCACGGATCTTCTCCTGCAGGAGAACGAGCTGAAGGTCCTTGTGGACAATTCCGTGAACGACCGGGTATATCCGCAGAAAGCTGATTTTACATTTTACGGAGGGATTTATCGGAATGTAAAGATCCTTGTCGTAAATAAAAATCATTTTGACCTCCTCTATTACGGCGGACCCGGGATCCGTGTTACCGCGAAGCCGGATGGAAAGAATGCGAAAGTCCTCGTCGACACGTGGGTCGCGGGCGAAGGAGATGTGAAGATCCGCATTCTTGACGCGGAGGACAGGGTCGTTGCGGAGAAGAACGCAAAGAGCGAAGCAGACCGGGAGGGGATCCTCAGGAAGAGCATCGGCATTCATCTGTCTGACGTGCATCGATGGGACGGACTCAGGGATCCCTACCTTTACAGCGCGGAGGCGCTTCTCGTAAAGGATGGAGAGATCGTAGACAGGATCAGAACATCCTTCGGTGTCAGGGAATTTCGCTTCGATACGAAGGCCGGCTTTTTTCTGAACGGAAGATCGTATCCGCTCCACGGCGTCTCCCGCCATCAGGACCGGAAGGGGAGCGGGAACGCGATCACACAAAAAGAGCATGAAGAGGACATGGAGCTCATTCGCGAAGTCGGAGCCAACACGATCCGCCTCGCACATTATCAGCACGACCAGTTCTTTTATGATCTTTGTGACCGGTACGGCATGATCGTCTGGGCGGAGATCCCTTATATCAGCGAGCATATGCCGAACGGCCGGGACAACACGGTAAGCCAGATGAAGGAGCTCATCATTCAGAACTATAACCATCCGTGCATCGTCTGCTGGGGCATTTCCAATGAGATCACGATCTCGACAAAAGACCATAAGGATATGATGAGCAATCACAGGATGCTGAATGACATGATCCACAAAATGGATCATACAAGGCTTACAACGCTTGCCTGCTACGCAATGTGCAATCCGTTCGATCCGGTCGTCCACAAGGTGAGTGACCTGGTCGGCTATAATCTGTATCTCGGCTGGTACGTACCGTTCCCGTGGCTTAACGATCTTTTCCTCGGGTTCTTCCACAGAGTCTGGCCGAAGAGGCGGCTCTGCTACAGCGAATACGGCGCAGAGGGAATGCCGAATCTGCATGCGAGAAGACCCAGAAGAGGAGACCAGACGGAAGATTATCAGAACCTCTATCATGAGTTCATGCTCGAATGCTTCAAACGGCATCCTTTCATGTGGGCCACCTACGTCTGGAACATGTTCGATTTTGCCGCTGATGCGAGAGATCAGGGCGGCGAGCCGGGCATGAATCACAAAGGGCTCATTACCTTTGACAGAAAGACGAAGAAGGACTGCTTCTATCTCTACAAGGCTTACTGGAGCGATGACCCGTTCGTCTACATTGCGGGAAGACGCAGGCAGGACCGCGAGGAGAAGAGGACGGAGATCAGGGTCTATACGAACGAACCCTCCGTCACCCTGTACGTGAACGGAGAGAAGCAGGAGACGAAGGACGGAGATAAGGTGTTCATTTTCAAGGCGGACCTTTCCGGCGAGACGACTGTAAAGGCCGTGACAGAGAATGCCTCCGACGAGGTGACCTTCAGGAAGGTCATGCGCCCGAACCCTGAATACAGACTGAAAAAGTCAAAGGGGAAGAGCGCCAACTGGGTATAAGTGCAGCACCCGTGAAAGCGGACAGGATATCGGGTTTTTGCGAAACACTGCCTTTTATGGGAATTGTGCACTCGGCAATTTCATTCCGTACATGGTTTCGCAAAATCCCGGAAAGGACATAACAGAAGGAGAAAAGAAATGGCTAAAAAACCAAGAGTTGTAACATGGGGAATTCTGACAGGAGTCACAGCGGTCCTCACGATCGGCTCCATTGTCGGCAATGTGATCGCGAACCGTTATGCGACGACCATCAATGTCGCCCTCGACACATCCTACTCGAAGGTAGTGGGGTATGACGAGAACTCGATCTATTATACGAGCGACTTTGAGAACGAGGATGCAAGATGGGATTATGAGAAAGAACTCTGCGCCCGGCTTGAGGCCGAAGGTGCATCCCTTCTCAAAAATGACAACAACGCGCTCCCGCTTGGCTCCGGTGCGAAGGTCTCACTTTTTGCGCGCGGCAGCGTAGATCTCCTTTACGGCGGAACGGGATCCGGATCGGTCGATACGAGCGCAGCTCCGACACTCAAGGATGCCCTTACACAGGAAGGGATCTCTGTCAACGAGACTCTCTGGTCATGGTATGAATCCACTGCGGAGAAATACGGACGCATGACTCCGGCCTCCATCTCCGATGCGCTTGCAGCGAATACACAGTATGCGGTCAACGAAGCTCCATGGTCTGAGGTCGAGAGCGCGAACAGCTCCTCCTTCGCGGAGTACGGCGACGCGGCGATCGTTGTCTTCTCCCGTTCAGGCGGTGAGGGCGCAGATCTTCCGGACGGCGACACTTCTGTTTCTCTGACAACAAATACCAACGCCGGCGGACTCCAGGCTAATGGCGAGAAGGAGCAGGTCGAGGAGTCGCTCGACAACGTTCAGTACGGTGTCGGACAGGAAGGCGACGGCGATTATCTTGCGCTTACCCAGGAGGAGAAGGATCTCCTTGCAGGTCTGAAGACGCTCAAGGACAACGGAACCTTTAAGAAAATCGTGGTCCTTCTCAACACATCCAACGCGCTGGAGCTTGATTTCCTGAATCCGGAGATCTGCGGCGCGGATTACGGGATCGACTCCTGCATGTGGATCGGCGACGTGGGACAGACCGGTGCCATCGGTGTCGGCAGACTTCTCTCCGGCAGCACCGCACCGTCCGGATCGATCGTAGATACGTTCTGGTATGACAACATGAAGAACCCGGCAGTGGTCAATTTCTACACCGTTCCGTACGCAGGAGCTGAGCAGTATGGCCTCGCACTCGAAGGTCCGGATGTTCAGGGTATGTACAGTGTCTATCAGGAAGGCGTTTATCTGGGTTACCGCTACGCGGAGACTCGCTATGAAGATGTCGTCATGGGCACAGAGAAGACCGGCGATTTTGACTATGCCTCCACTGTTGCCTATCCGTTCGGATACGGTATGAGCTATACGACATTTGATTTCAGCGATTTCGAGTTCACAGAAGGCGCAGATGCGTTCACGGTCAGCGTCAATGTCACGAATACAGGCGATACTGCGGCGAAGAAGACGGTCCAGATCTACTTCCAGAGCCCGTATACGGATTATGACAGACAGAATGGAATCGAGAAGGCTTCCGTTGAGCTCTGCGGCTTTGATAAGACGGATGTCCTCGATCCGGGCGCTTCCGAGAAGGTCACGATCGAGATCCCGAAGACGGAGCTCCGCGCTTACGATGCGAACGGTGCGAAGGGTTATATCCTTGATGCAGGCGATTATTACTTCACAGCGGCGAACGGATCCCATGAGGCTGTCAACAACATCCTTGCAGCCAAGGGCTTCGGATCCGCGAACGGTATGACTGAAGATGGAAATGCAGACCTTGTCGGCAGATTTACCCAGGCAGAGCTTGACACAGAGATCTTCCGTGATTCCGCTGCAACAGGAGCTCAGATCACGAACCTCTTCGACGAGTCAGATCCGAATAAGAGCTCACTCACACCCGGTACAGTGACATTCCTCACGAGAAGCGACTGGGAGGGCACATTCCCGACTGCCCGTCCGACACTGACGATGAATGACAAGCTGGCCAAGGCACTTGAGTTCACACTGTACAACGCGGCGGACCATGCCGACACTGCCATGCCGACGCTTGCATCCGGCGGCGATATGTCTGTCTCCGAGATGATCGGTGCGGATTATGGCGATGAGAGATGGGAGGCTCTGCTCGATCAGCTTACATTTGACGAAATGGTCAATACGATCACACTGGGCTTCCACAACACCGCAGCCTGCGAGACAGTTTCCAAGGCAGCGACAAAGGATGAGAACGGCCCGCAGGGTCTGACCGCATCCCTTACAGGCGGCAAGTCAGCAATGTGCTACACATCAGAGGATATCATGGCGGCGACGATGAACACAGAGCTCATGGAGGATGTCGGACGCTGCATCGGAAATGACTGCCTTGACATGGGGTATTCCGGACTCTACGGACCCGGCATCAACATGCACCGCACACCGTACAGCGGACGTAACTTCGAGTACTACTCCGAGGATCCGTTCGTTGCCGGCACGATCTGTGCAGCTGAGACAAAGGGAATCCAGTCAAAAGGTGTCTATGTATATCTGAAGCATGTTGCTCTGAACGATTCCGAATCTTCCAGACGAGGTGTCAATACATGGCTTACAGAGCAGACAGCCCGCGAGCTTTACCTTGAAGTCGCTGACAAGGCGATCATCGACGGCGGCGCATGGTGCGTCATGTCCGGCTTCAACCGCTGGGGCGCTCAGTGGTGCGGTGAAAATGCGAACCTTATGAACGGTTATCTCCGCGGCGAAGCAGGCATGCGCGGCATGTCCATCACAGACTTCTCCGGTCTGTCACAGTACATGGACGTTGCGGATGGTCTGATCGGCGGATCCGACATCTGGGACAGCCCGATGCCGATGATCCATACGGTGGCAGCCGGACAGATGGCAGGCGATCCGTACATGGTCTCAGAGATGCGCGATGCAATGCACAGGATCCTCTACACGGTCGTCAACTCCAACGCGATGAACGGATGAAATTCCGAAACACATATCGAGCCCAATACTCCCTGGTGGCAGCTTGCAATTTACGGACTCATCGGTGTCTCGGCTCTCCTCACGATCCTTTCTGTACTTATGCTTGTAAAGAACATTAAACTCAAAAAATCTCAGCAGTAAAGGACCCGGGATCCGCCGTCTTCATGGGCGGCGGGTCCCCTTCATGTAAAGGAGCTTATTATGGCAAATGAAAAAAATACCAATACAGTCGGCCTGAATCGGGCAAAGCCGTACCAGCTTGCTCTGTTCCCTCTGAATAACGGCGCGACCAATGTCTATTTTGTCCTGGTCCTTTCTTATATCGCGACATTCGGGTCCAACGTTCTCGCCCTGGGAGTCATCTTTGCATCCCTCATGGTCACAGGCATGCGTCTCTTCGATGCCGTCACAGACCCGATCATCGGTGCACTTATGGACAGGACGAGCACGCGGTTCGGAAAATTCCGGCCCTTCATGGTCATCGGAAATCTGATCATGGCACTGAGTGTCATGTCTCTGTATACTCTGACGCCGCTGATCCCGGCCACCATGAAATTTGCCCGGTATGCAGCGTTCGTCCTTCTCTATGCGGTCTGGGTCATCGGCTACACATTCCAGACATCCTGCACGAGAGCCGGACAGACTGTTCTCACGAACGATCCGAATCAGAGACCGCTGTTCACGATCTTCAATACGGTCGGCTCGCTGGCCGGAATGGGAGTCATGCAGTTCCTTGCACCGATCCTACGCGCACGCGTTGCAGACTATGCAAGTCCTAAGTTTTACCAGGTGTTTACACCGATCGGTATTGCTGTGTCCGTAGTCCTGACCATTCTGGCAATCATCGGCATTTCCGAGAAGGACAGACCGGAGTTTTACGGAATCGGCGGAGAGAAGGCTAAGAAAGTGAAGGTCTCCGAATACATTGAGATCATCCGGAATAATGATCCGATGAAGAGACTGATGGTCGCCGGTGCCGGGTGCAAGCTGGCCCTGTCCATCGCGACCAACACGACGGTCCTCTGCATGCTCTATGGCTGTATGATGGGAAATTATGACGGGCTGTATCTCCCGATGATGATCATCGGATATGTCTGCTCCGTGCCTTTCTTCCTTCTGACCGTACGCACATCCCAGAAGAAAGGACAGAAGGCTTCCCTGCTTCGCTACGTGGCGCTTGCCTTCGTCTGCTATCTGGGTGTTCTTGCACTTCTCATACTCTGGAAGCTGGGCAATCCTGCCTGGAACCTCACGATCATTCAGAACGGGAAGCTGCATCTGAACCTCTATACGGTGCTCTTCATCCTGTTCTTCGGCGTGGGTTACGGCGCTTATTACGCGACAGCGGATATGCCGATCCCCATGGTCGCGGACTGCTCCGACTATGAGACGTATCGTTCCGGCAAGTATATTCCGGGTATCATGGGCACGCTGTTCTCGCTGGTCGATAAGCTGGTCTCCTCGCTCTCCGCGACGATCGTCGGCCTTGCGGTCTCGGCGATCGGGCTTGCCAACCTGCCTACAGCAGAGACACCCTATACGGACGGCATGAACGCCGTTGTCATCATTCTGTTCTGTGTCATTCCGCTGATCGCCTGGGGACTGACGCTCCTGGCCATGAAGGGATATATCCTGACGGGCGAGAAGATGAAGGAGATCCAGAAAGTGAACGGACTCCGCAGGGAGGCCGTTGCAGGAGGAATGAGCCTGGAAGAGGCGATGAAGAAATACAAATAATAAAAACAGGAACGCATCAGCGTTCCTGCCATACTGCGCGGGGTGCGAAGCACCTTGCGCAGTTATCTCATTACCAAATCATAATAATTCTGCGTCAGAATATTCATGAGGACCTGCCGGAATCGGACAGGTCCTCACTGTATTTACAGGGACTTAATTTACAGGGACTTTTTACATGCATCAGGCTGACGGCGGCCGGGAATAAATGAATTATTCAGTTGGTCACTGTTCCGCACTGAACTGGCTCATATAGAGCCTTGCGTACGCTCCGTTCTTCGCCATCAGGGTGTCATGATTTCCCTGCTCCACGATGTGACCGCTGTCCATGACGAGGATCACATCCGCCTCCCGGATCGTCGAGAGCCGGTGGGCGACGATGAAGCTCGTCCTTCCTTTCATCATGCGCGCAAATGCCGCCTGAATTTTGATCTCGTGATGCAGAGGAGCTGCTTCTGTCCCTGGCTGATGTTTCCGCCATCCTCCGTGATGACCGTGTCGTAGCCGTTCGGAAGCCGGCGGATAAAGCTGTGCGCGTGTGCAGCCTTGGCCGCTGCGATGACCTCCTCGTCGGTGGCGTCGGGTTTTCCGTAACAGATGTTTTCCCGGATCGTACCGGCTTTCAGCCAGATGTCCTGGAGGACCATCCCGTAGCTGCCCCGCAGAGAATGCCGGGTCACGTCGCGGATATCCGTTCCGGCGACCCGGATGGATCCGCTTTTTACATCGTAGAAGCGCATCAGCAGATTGATGAGCGTCGTCTTTCCGCAGCCTGTCGGGCCGACGATCGCTACCCGCCTGCCCGGTGCGACGTCGAGATTAAAGTTCTCGATCAGAGGGATCTCCGGGACATAGGAGAAGTCAACGCCGGAGATCTCGACGTGGCCGTCCGTCTGCAGGACGGTCTCTTTTTCTTTCGGCTGTTCCTCTTCGTCCAGGAGGCGGAAGAGACGGTCTGCGCAGGCGATGGCATTTTCCAGCTCGGTAATGACGCTCGAGATATCGTTGAACGGCTTCGCGTACTGGTTCGCGTAGCTTAAAAAGACGCTGAGCTGGCCGATGCTGATGCCTCCCGAGATCGCGTACAGGGCTCCTGCGAGGGCGACCGCTGCATAAGTCATTGAGTTCACGAAACGGGTGACCGGGTTCGTCAGGGAGGAATAGAAGGTCGCCTGTCTGCTGGCTTCCGTCAGCTTCCTGTTCAGACCGTCAAATTTTTCCTGACTCTCCTCCTCGTAGCCGAAGGACTGGACGACTTTCATTCCCTCTATCATTTCATTGATAAATGCAGTCTGATCTCCTCTGGCAACCGTCTGCTGACGGAAATAGCGATACGTATGGCTGGCGATGTAGCGCGCGACCAGGAGGCTCATCGGCGTGAGCACGACGACGACAAGCGTGATGAGCGGGCTCACGTAGAGCATGAATCCAACTGTTCCGAGGATCGTGATGACGCCGGAGAAGAGCTGGGTAAAGCCCATGAGCAGTCCGTCAGAAAATGTGTCCACATCTGCCGTGATCCTGCTCAGAAGATCGCCGGTAGGGTGGCTGTCGAGGAAGGACAGGGGAAGTGTCTGGATCTTCCGGATCGCCTCGTTCCGGAGATCTCTGGACACGCCGAAGGTGATCTTATTGTTGCAGACCGCCATGATCCACTGGGCAAGCGCTGCGACAGCGACGACGATCCCGATGCCTCCTATGATCGTCATGACGCCTTCGAAGCGGACGGATCCGGCCCCGATCATCTCGTCGATCGCCTTCCCGCAGAAGACGGGAACGATCAGGGAGACGGCCACGCTCACTGCGGCGCAGACGAAGCTGATCACGATGAAGGGAGAGTAGGGCCTTGTGAAGAGGAGGATCCGTCGGAGGACCTCTCTGTTCTTGTTTTTCTTTTTCGTTTTCTTATTTTCCATGTCTTTATTCCACTTCCGCAAACACGAAAACTGTATCTGTTCTGATCTGCCGAATGTCTTTCCCTGTTAAGCCGCCGAAGCGTTTCGGATGGGTAAGCGGACGCTTGCAGTCCGCATAGCTTCCTGCATCGCTTCAGACGGCATCCTGTTCCGCCTTTTGGAACTGGCTTTCATGGATCTCGCGGTAGACCTCACAGGTCTTAAGGAGATCCTCATGTTTTCCGATCCCGGCCGTTCTGCCGTCGTCCATGACGATGATCTGGTCGGCATTTTTCAGGCTGGACGTGCGCTGGGAGACGATAAAGACCGTCGTCTCCGCAGGAAGCAAATGAAGAGCCCGTCTCAGAGCGGCGTCCGTCGCAAAGTCGAGTGCGCTGAAGCTGTCGTCCAGAATGAGGATTTTCGGATCTCCGACGAGAGCCCTCGCGATGGTGAGACGCTGACGCTGGCCTCCGGAGAAATTGCGGCCGCCCTGCTCGACCGGCTCGTCGAGCCCGCCTGCCTTGCCGCGGACGACTTCCGCTGCCTGTGCGATCTCGAGGGCTTTCCAGAGTTCCTCATCGGAGGCATTTCTGTCCGCCCACAGAAGGTTCTCGCGGATCGTGCCCTTAAAGAGCTGGGCTTTCTGCATGACGACGTGGACAGTGCTGCGAAGTTCATCCCGCCCGAGCTCCGTGATCGGACGGCCGAAGAGAAATACACTGCCTTTCGTGGCGTCATAGAAGCGGGAGATCAGGCTGACCAGGGTGGACTTGCCGCTGCCGGTTCCGCCGATGATGCCGACCGTCTGACCCTGTTTTGCAGCGAAGGTGATCTCAGAGATGCTCTCGTCGCCCGCATCCGCATAGGTGAGACTTACGTGGTCAAAGCGGACGGCTTCGGGGCTGTCGGAGAACGCCCGGTCAGTATTTTCGAATTTCATAGTGGGTTCTGTGTCGAGGATCTCGCTGATCCTGTTCAGGCTGGCGAGAGACTTGCTGATCAGGACGATCGTGTTGGCCATCTTGACGAGCTCGACCAGGATCTGGCTCATGTAGTTGATCAGCGCGACGACATCTCCGCTGAGGAGAGTCCCGCCGTCGACCTCCAGTGCGCCGACATAAAGAATGGCGATGATGCCGAGGTTGACAACGACGTAGGTGAGCGGATTCATTAGGGCGGAGATCTGTCCGATGCGGGTCTGCATGGTGTTGAGGGAGCTGTTGGCTTCCTCAAAGCGGGCGATCTCATCCTGCTCTTTTCCGAAGGCACGGACCACGCGGACACCGGTCAGATTTTCCCGGGTGACGCCCATGATCCTGTCGAGCCGTTTCTGGATATTTCTGTAGCCGGGGCCGGTCACGCGCATGATGGAAAATACGATGACGGAGAGTACCGGGATCGTCACGACGAAGATCAGCGCAGCTTTCAGGTTGATCGTAAAGGCCATGATCATCGCGCCGAATACGATGAAGGGGCTGCGCAGAAGAAGGCGCAGGGTCATATTGATGCCGTTCTGGACCTGATTGATGTCGCTTGTGATGCGGGTGATGAGTGTGCTCGTTCCAATCGTATCGAGTGCCTGGAAATCCAGCTTCTGGATGTGGCCGAAGAGATCACGGCGGAGTCCCGCGGCTCCTTCGGTGGCCGCACGGGCGGCGAAGTACTGGGCAGTGACGCTGCAGGCGAGGCCGATGAGAGCCAGGGCGACGAGGAGAAGACACTGGCGGATGATATAGGCCCGGTCATTTCCGTCGATGCCGACGTTGATAATGCGGGCGACGACGAGCGGGACGAAGAGATCGAAAAGTGCTTCCAGCATTTTAAAGAGAGGGGCGAGGATCGTCTCCTTCTTATAATCTTTCAGCTGTCTTAATAAATGCTTCATAGGAGGTCTCCTTACGGCAGGCTGTATGCGTCATATCATCTGCCGTGCCGGGCGTATCATTTGCGAGACTTGGCTTAATCATATGCGGGAATTGAGTTCAGGACCTGCCAATACATTATAGCAGATGAAAGTGCCATAGTGTATGAAAGGAGGGCTATTTTATCGAAAGTTGTTTCACAACTTCCGATGAGCTATAGTAATATATAATCAAATGAAACGGATACAGGGATACGGTTTCGTGACACGTCCTTTTCGATTTTTTTGGGAGGTCTCATTTATGGAAAAGAGGAAGAGAGAGATAGTACTTGGCGGCTACGGAAAACAGAATGAACAGGGAATCTGTTTCGCGGAATTTGCTCCTGAACAGGGAAGTCTCAGAAAAATTTCAGGGATAGGAGGCCTTTCAGCCCCCACATATCTGGCCATCCTGAAAAAAGGCGGAGACAGGATCCTCTATACATTTGAGAGGTCGGGACAGGGTGGAGCGGTCGTTGCGCTGCTCCTGTCGGAGAAAGGTGCGCAGGAGCTCTCCCGCTTCACCGCGGACTGGATCGGGCCGTGCCATATCTCTGTCTCCGAGAAGGAGGATCTTGTGTACTGCGCAAGCTACGGAAAGGGAAATATTGCGGTCTTCAGGATACTGGAAGACGGCGGTCTCCGTTATCTCTGCAAAATACAGCACGTGGGACACGGAGCACGGCCGGACCGTCAGTCTGTGCCCCACTGTCATTTTGCGGGGGACCGGGACGGCGAGCTCTTTGTAGCGGATCTGGGGCTGGACAAGGTCTTCATTTACGGGATCGACCGGGAAAATGAAACCCTCGTCCCCACAGACCGGGATATTGACTTTCCGGCCGGATCCGGACCCCGTCATCTTGTTATGGCAGGCGAAAAGCGGGATCGCCTCTATGTGCTGACGGAGATGAGCTCGGAGGTCTTTGCCTACAGGAAGACCGAAGCGGGCTGGGAGCTCCTTGACAGGGCGGACGCACTGCCGGGAATGGAACCCTCGGAGGAGCTCTGCGTCCCCGCAAGCGCCGATGTCCTGAGCGTCGGATCGGCGATCAAAATGAGCGCGGATGAAAAATATCTCTTTGTCTCCCTGCGCCTGGGCTACCAGGCCATTACAGCTTTCCGGGTGGAGGAGGACGGCCGGCTGACCTATCTCTGCACCATGGGGACCGGAGGAATCACGCCGAGGGATTTCGGAGTGTTCGGCAATCATCTGATCGTAGCCAATAAAGATTCGGATATGGTCACGGTCATGCATTTTGACAGGCAGACGGAGACGCTTTCGCTCACGGATATAAAGATGGAGATGGTGCAGCCGACCTGTGTGGTGGCAGCGCGATAATGAGCATGAAGCGTAAGCAGAATACAAATGGCATCGCTCTTTCAAAGCAGTTCAAGAACGCCTCGGCGTTCTTGCCGCGACGTGCGCGGCGCGTAAGCGCCTTCCACTGCGCACGTCTGCGATCCGCCGGAGGCTTTTATTCTTCATCGTGAGATTGTACTCACGATGAAGGCAAGCTTCACTTTGCGCGCGTATCTCACGACTGAAGTCGCGAGTATTGCGCGATGAAGAATAAATCCCTGCGGGCTCTGTATTCGTACGATCAGGCTGCAGATGTCTGCTTTGGCAGCTGAACTCTTGACAAACTGACAGATAATTGTATAATGTAGTAATGAAAACTATATCAAGAGGAAATGATTACTATGTTGATGCAAATTAGTTTGAATCCGGAAGAGGTCTTGCCATGCATTCAAGAATAGCTATACCGAATTATTCTCTGGCTGAGGAGCTGATCAGCGCGATTTCACATGGAGTCGGTGCAGGACTTGCCATAGCGGCATGTGTACTATGCATAGTCAAAGCTGCATGCGACCGCGTTGGTGCAGCGGGGATCGTCAGCGCCGCCGTTTTCGGAGCAGCGATGATCTTCCTTTACTGCATGTCCACGCTGTATCACTCCATCACCGCCAAAGGCGCTAAGCGCGTGCTGCGTGTGATCGATCATTGCAGCGTATTTCTTTTGATCGCCGGGACCTACACGCCGTTCACTCTTGTGAGCCTCCGCGGATGGAAGGGCTGGACGATTTTCGGGATCATCTGGGGCCTGACGGTTTTGGGTATTGTTTTCAATGCCGTCAACGTTGACAAATTTGAAAAAGGCTCCGCCGTTATCAACGTGATCATGGGATGGCTTGTGGTCCTGTCATATAAAAGCCTGGCATCTGCGGTCAGTCCGCGAGGGATCGTCCTGCTGCTCATCGGCGGAGTGGTGTATACGCTCGGAGTTGTTTTCTACAGTCTTGGCAGGAATGTTCGCTATATGCATTCTATTTGGCATTTTTTCGTGCTCGGAGGTACGATCTGCCACTTTTTTGCAATATACCTTGAGGTACTGTGAGTGCTTCAGTACTATTTTAAAAGGAGCAGGAGCCCATCGCCTTCGGGTGGAGGGCTCTTTTTCTTATTTGTTTTTATCGTGAGTACGGTCTCGCGATGAAGAATAAAGAACCCCTCAGTTTTCCCGTTTATTGACAGTGATTTTCCTATGAATTATACTTTTTTTATAGAGATAAACAAACCTTTCGTACGTGTGTTAACGGAAGGGGACCTGGAAAGTATGAGGGATGAACATTGAAAGATCTGAAGCATCTTACGTATTTTGAGAATATTCTTATGGAGGCTTACAACCCCCTCATACGGCAAGCCCAGCAGGAAGGGAAGATCTGCGCGGCTTATACCTGTGAGAACACCCCTGAGCCGCTCTTGAATCTGCCGGGCGTGTTTTCTGCACGGCTTCGTGCCCCGCGGTCCGGCTCGATGGAAGTGGCCACCTATTACCTTACAAGTTTCCTGTGTGAGTATTCCCGCGCTCTGCTGGAACGTGCAGTGGAAGGCGGATATAATTTTGCGGACTGTATATTTACACCGGACGGCTGTACCATGATGAACCGCTGTGTCGAAAACATGGAGCTGCTGGGGACGCTCGGGAAAGACAAGGAGAATTTCTTCTTCTCTTACATGGAGATCCCGATGAAGGCGGATGACAACGGACTGAATCTGTACGTCGTACAGTGCCGGAATCATATCCTGACGCCTTTAAAGGAGCATTATGGCATCGATATCTCTGACGAAGCGATCCGGGCTGCGGTCAAAGAGCATAACAAAGTATGCGAACTGATCCGGGCGATCGGTGAATTCCGCAAGGGAGAGCACCCGAGGATCACCGGCTATGAATTCCATATTATTACAATGGCGACCTACGCGGCTCCGAAGTATCTGATCATGGATAAGCTTGAGGAAACGCTGGAAGAACTGAAAACACGTGAACCTGATCCGGAATTCCCGTACGGCGCGCGTGTCGTGGTCGTAGGGTCTGAAGTGGATGACATCGACTTTATCAGGCTCGTGGAGGAAAGCGGCGCCTATGTATGTGCTGACCGTTACTGCTACGGTTCCTGTCCGGGACGGGATCCGATCGAACTGAACGATACGGAAGACGCGCTGACGCAGATCTGCCGCGCCTATATGTACCGCGGACAGTGTCCGCGCTACATGGACAGCACGAAAATGGATGCCCGCCGTGACTATGTAGCCGCTCTGGCAAAAGAATACGGAGCGGACGGCGTTATCTACCAGCAGATGAAATTCTGCGACCCGTGGGCATACGAAAAAATGCTCGGTTCACACATCCTGCGCGAGGAGTTCGGATATCCGGTCCTGACGGTAGACCGTCCGTACGCGATCGGTTCCTCCGGACAGATGCGCACCAGAGTACAGGCCTTTGTCGAAAGCATAGACATCAAGAAGATCAGAAAGGAGGAGCACAATGGCTAAGGAAGTAGGCGCTGACCGTTTAGGCGATTTTTACATCGACGGCGGAAAGGTACGCAAACGCCGTGAATGGCGCGGTGTCTCGGATACATTATATGACTACTCCAGATGGCTGAAGATCATGATGACGCTCGGCAAGTTCATTGTAAAGCCCCGTAACATCAAAGCCATGTTCCGCTACCGCTGGATGGCGAATTATCTCGCTGTACCGATGATGGTCGACCGCCACACACAGGGACTGCGCGGTGAGTATCTGCGGATCTGCCATACAGAGCAGGACCTTATCATCGATGACGTCGCGCAGCTGCTGGAAAACCTGTTCCGCGGTGACCGCCGCATCGGCAATGATAAGAAATTCTCAAAGAGAGTCGTCCTTGTGGATGAAAATGAGATGACCGCGGTCATGATGGGCTTCCCGACCCTGAAGGTACTGAGCCGGGAGACACCGTCCACCTATGTATCTGTTCTGCTGAACCAGCATGCGGCAGAGTATTACATCGACGTTGCCCAGGAATTCGGACTTGCCTCGGATGTATGTCCGATGCCGGAAGCCGAAGCCGGTGTCTCCATTGACGATGACGCTCCGGTCCTGGGCGCGTGTGCGATCCAGTGCAATACCACCTGCGACGGATCACTGCTTGGAAATGGTGTCATTTCCCGCCGTCTGGAAAAAGAAGACGGGATCCCGGTCTTCCAGCTGGCCGCTCCGCTGCGCCATCGGGAAGATGACGTACAGGACTATGCTGCCCAGGAGATCCGCAACGCGATCGCGTTCGTGGAAAAGCATACCGGTGTGGCATGGGACTGGAAAGCGTATTTCGAGTGCGCAAAACGAGTCAACTATGCGACAAAGTGCCGGCAGGAATGGCTGGAGATGAACCGTACGGAGTATCCTCAGGTATTCGGTTCCAACCTTGCCCTGTATACGGAGACCAACTACATGGCCATCTGCGGCCGTATTCCTGCTTTTGAAAAGGCGGACCGGAAAATCTCAAAACTGGCGAAGCAGGCCTATGAGAAGAAAAAGATGGCTGCGAAGGAATATCGCCACCGGGCAATCATCTGGGGTGTACAGTCTCATTACTATATGGACTTCCTTGTATGGCTGCTCAACTGCTGGGGCATTGTGCCGCTGACCGATATGCTCTCCATGGTCTCCACCCGTGTGATCAGGGAAGAGGATACACCGGAGAATCGTGAAATCGCGTACTATGACATGGCATGGCTGACCGAGAACATGATCATGCGCAACCGTACACATGGCGGATACAAGGTCCTGCTGGATGAGCTGTGGGAGACCGTTGAAATGTTCAACGCCGACATGGTCATCCTCTGGGAGCACATGTCCTGCAAAGCGCTGGACGGTATGCACGGTCTGTTCGAGGAGCGTGCCCGTGAAAAGAACATTCCTCTGATCTGGGTCGTCCACGATCTGTTCGATCCGCGAATCGTTTCCCGTCAGGGTGTGCGTGACCAGATCAATTCCTACATGCGCACCGTCATGCGTGAAGAACCGCTCGATCCGTCACTGGAGGTTCTCCATGACGAAGAATCCTGGTAAGCAGAGAAAGGAGGATCTGCTATGTCGAAACTGATAAAATTCCTTTGTAAGCTTCTTATGTTTGCTGCCGGGTTCTTTGTGATTACCTTCACGGTCTATATTCTGAACCTTGATATGAAGCTCACCGCCCGTATTGAACCGTTCCTTCTTAAGCATTACGATAAGATCGAACGAAACAGGCATCTGTAGACTATTTCGTCTGTGTAAAGGCGCTGATATACAGCAAACGAATATCGCCGGATGCATCAAAAGCGTCTTTTTTGAAAAGGCGCTTTTTTTACGCCCGGCAGGAATGCTGAGGCGGCCCTGTTGAAAACCAACCGGCGCAATCTCGTGTTTTCAAGCATGAGCGTCACAAGTATTTTTTTATAGGAGAAAGATCCATGTCGGAACTGCACATATTAAGAACGGAAACTTCTATTACTGTCTGGTGGGAAAAACCGGAAGAGTTTATCCCCGGTGACAAGTTCATTTTCCGGCTCACAGGGCCGGCGAGCCGGCGGGAGACGTCAGTCGTGACCCATGTCACGGCAAAAGGGCTTTTCCCGGACAGTGAATACATCGTGGAAGTACGCTTTCTGCATCAGGGAAGACCGGTCTGGGAGCTCGAAGAGCGCGTCCGGACAGAGAAGGAGCGGCCGAAGATCGATGTGACGAAAGCGCCGTATTTCGCCGTCGGGGACGGGGAGACCATGAACCGCAGCGCGATCCAGAGGGCGATCGATGACTGTCCGGCGGGAGGAACTGTAGTGATACCCCGCGGAGTTTTCAGGACCGGTGCGCTGAATCTGCACAGTGATATGGAACTGTACATCTCTGAGGGCGGAGTCCTCCTGGGAACGGCGGATCCGTCTGACT
>CADABA010000072.1 GCA_902785985.1 uncultured Lachnospiraceae bacterium | reverse complement strand
TGAGTAGCGAGAAGAATACTTACCATCTACTCTTCCTCCCTTTCTTTATTGATAGTGTCATTTGGTGCTATTGCACAAAATATCCCTGAAATCAAACGCCATTACAGGGAATCTATCTGAATTATACATGTTTCCCTTCATGAATTCAACTAAAAGAATTGAGATTTACTTTATAAAGTTCATCAAATTTTAACTTTTACGCATCAGCTGCACAATGCTCCACCGGAGCATTGTAACGCATGCTTAGGCACGGCGGATCAAAGCCTTACAGTGAGGAAGGTGTTTCGTATGTAAGCGAGGTGCGGTAAGACCACAGAGACGTTCCTGAATCCCGGTCGCCTTAACACCGAGGTATGTGGGAAGTCCCGCTAAGTATAAATGCATACATGCGGTTCTGTGCTGCATATATGTGAGAACGGATCGGAGTGAGTTTTAAGCTTGTTTGCGCTCTTTCGGAATGCTATACTGACAGCATGGAAGAACGGAATGCGATAGAGGAAAAGCTTGCCGTGAGTCTGAAGGCTCTTGCGGTAAAGCACCCCTTTGAGAAAATTACAATAAAACAGATAACAGACGGCGCAGGGGTCATCAGGGTCACGTTCTATAACCATTTTCAGGATAAGTATGATCTGCTCGAGTGGATCATGCGGACTGAGATCCTCATGCCGGTGCAGATCCTGCTCGCGAACTCGATGTACAGGGAGGCCGTCGTCCTCATATTTAAAAATATGCAGAAGGATAAGGATTTCTATATGCATATCGTCAATATGGAAGGACAGAACTCCTTTTCTGAGATGGCGGAGCGTGGCATTGAGGAAATTCTCCGTCATGCGATCGGCGGGACGGAATTGTCAGGGAAAGGGCAGAAGGTCTGGATTTCGCCGGAATTTGTATCGAAATATTACGCGAAGGCGATGACGTTCGTCGTCGTGGAGTGGATCAGGACAGGTATGAGAATTTCGCCGGAAGAGATGGCAGAGGGGTACGAGTATATAGCGACGCGGTCTCTTGAGGAGATGGTCGGGGAAATGAGAACGCAGTAGAGGCGGGGGGCCACTGAGATAAAAGGAATCTTCCCCGGGAAAATGTCAGAGGAGAGAAGAATGCCGGAGGGATCTGAGAACAGGAGGGATGCGGTCCTTCGGCTGCTTTCGGAATCATGCCCGGACATACATATAAATGAATATGAAAGAGGCAGGTATACATTTTCGCGAATTTGTAAAACCTGCCTTTACATGTTTCCGGGGTTGAATATTTCGATATCCAGCCCCTTTTCATTATTATATGGATGAACATTCGGGAAACCGATATCGGTAGGGCGGACAATCGCGAGCCGGTCTTTACGCCCGTTCGGGAGGCGTCGGGGCATTCCTGAATATCGGACGCAGAAATTCCCGTGGTATTTACCGCGGGATAAATGCGAAAAAACTTGTCTCTGACATGGAGGTCTTTATGAAACATTTCGGAAAAGCAGTCGTGAGATCCCGCTTTGTGATACTCATCGTTGCAGCGATTCTTCTGATCCCTTCGGTGATCGGCTATCTGAACACAAGGATCAACTATGATGTGCTGACCTATCTGCCGAAGGATATTGAAACGATGAAGGGGCAGGATATCCTGCTCGATGATTTCGGCCAGGGTGCGATCTCGATGATGGTCGTTGAGGGCATGGATTTTAAAGATGTATCCGGGCTGAAAGCGGAGATCGAGGAAGTTGACCACGTGCATGACGTGATCTGGTATGACAGCATCGCATCGCTCAGCATGCCGGTCGAGATGCTCCCCCAGGATGTGCAGGACGCATTCATAAACGGGGATGCGACGCTCATGGCAATCACATTTGACACCGGAACATCGGCAGATGAGACGATGGATGCGATCACGGCTATCAGGAAAATCGCAGGGAAGGATTGCTTCCTTGCCGGTATCTCCGGTATTGTCACAGATACCAGGGATCTGGCCAACGCAGAGGAACCGATCTATGTTCTTCTGGCAGTCCTTCTGGCAGTCGTCGTTCTGGGTCTTGCGATGGACACATTCCTCGCCCCGATCTTCTTTCTCCTGTCGATCGGAATGTGCATCATCTATAACCTCGGATCGAATGTGTTTTTAGGGGAGATCTCTTATATTACAAAGGCGCTGGCAGCGGTCCTGCAGCTCGGCGTGACGATGGATTACTCGATTTTCCTCTGGCACAGCTTCCAGGAAAATATAAACAGGTATCCGGATGACCACAAAGAGGCGATGGCCGAGGCGATCAATCAGACGCTGCAGTCCGTCATCGGATCTTCCATCACAACGATCGCCGGCTTTATTGCCCTCTGCTTCATGAGCTTTACGCTGGGACTTGATATCGGCGCTGTCATGGCAAAGGGTGTTCTGCTGGGCGTAGTCGGATGCGTGACGATCCTTCCGTCCATGATCCTGACAGCCGAGAAGCTGATCGTGAAGACGAGGCACCGGCCGATCATACCGGAATTCAAAAGACTTCCGGATTTTGTACAGAAGCATTACAAAGTCATTCTGGCCGTCTACATCCTTGCATGGATCCCGGCAATCTGGGGTTACATGCACTATGAGGTCTACTATCAGCTGGACCAGACGCTTCCGCCGAACCTTCCGTCCGTCACGGCGAACGCAGAGCTCTCGGAAAAATTCAATATGGGAGCAACGCACATGATTCTCCTTGATGCGGATACGGACAGCACAGAAACAGAGAAAATGTGCAATGAGATGAAGAAGGTGGACGGCGTCAAGACCGTCCTCGGGATCGATTCCCTGGTCGGATCCGGCGTTCCCCATGAGATGCTGCCGGACAGGATCCGGGATGCACTCGAGTCTGACAATTATAAGCTGATGCTCATCACCAGTGAGTACGCAACTGCGACGGATGAGGTCAATGCGCAGGTCAGAGAACTCAATACGATCCTCAAAAGATACGATCCTTCCGGGATGCTGATCGGAGAGGCACCGTGTACAGCGGATCTTATTCGGATCACGAACCACGATTTCAATGTCGTCAACTGGGTCTCGATCGGACTGGTCTTCCTGATCATTTTCTTTGTCTTCAGATCGATCAGCCTTCCGTTCCTGCTGATCTTCGCCATCGAGTTCGCAATTTTCGTGAACATGGCGATTCCGGGATATACCGGCACAGTCCTTGCATTTATCACACCGATCGTCATCGGAACGATTCAGCTCGGTTCGACTGTTGACTATGCAATCCTTATGACGAGCCGCTATCAGACAGAGCGTGCCTCCGGGAAGAGCAGAGAGGAGGCTGTCCGGATCGCCCATACAACGTCGATCCAGAGCGTGATCGTGTCTGCATTTTCGTTCTTTGCAGCTACCTTCGGCGTCGGTATATACTCGAATATCAGCATGATCTCGTCACTGTGCATTATGATGGCCCGCGGAGCGCTGATCTCCATGTTCACGGTCCTTATCGTGCTGCCGGCCATCCTCATGGCATTCGATCCGCTGATCATAAGGACGAGCCTTGGATTTAAGCCGAAAGGAAAAGGCTTTATCTCCGGAGGAAAGAAACAGAAAAACAGAACATCCCAGCCGCAGGGACTCTGATCTCTGCCTCAGGATTCTCATAACAAGATTCTTTTGATGAATACGCAGAGTGAAACTTTGAAAAGAGGATAAGACAATGAAGAGTAAAATGGTGAAGAAACTGCTTGCCGGTACACTGACAGTCGTCATGATCGCAGGGACAGCCGCCTGTGGAAAAGGTGCGGGAACTGATGTAAAGGATGCTGCCCGAATCGAGTCCCGGGTGGAAGGATCCGAGGCGTTCGCGGGAAATACGGAAGCGGAAGAAAAACTGGCAACGATCATGGCGGAAGCAGTCGGTGCCGGAAATAATAAAGGCGTAGAGAAATCCGAAACTGTATACGTTTTTGCGGATGCAAACGGAAAGACAAAGGATGTAACGGTCAGCGCCTGGCTGAAGAATCCTGACGGGAATAAGGCGATCAATGACGAGACATCCCTGACAGACCTGAAAGTTACGGAAGGAGATGCTGTATACAGCAACGACGGCAAGGAAGTCACCTGGACCTCGAACGGGGAGGATGTATATTATCAGGGCAAGACGGATGCGAAAGTTCCGGTCGGCGCGGAGATCACCTATTATCTCAACGGAAAGGAAGTGACCCCGGAGGAGATCGCCGGCAAGAAAGGAGAAGTCCGGATCCATATCGCCTACACGAACAATGAAAAGCGGGGAGATGTCTACGTTCCGTTCACTGCAGTCACAGGCCTTATGTTCTCGAACGATGACGTGAAAAATGTTCAGGTCGATAACGGCACGGTCATTTCGGAAGGCAAGAATACGATCGTCATCGGGATGGGCTTCCCGGGACTCAGTGAGAGCCTCGCAGCGACGAAGGAAAAGGCCTCCGAAAAGGCAGGAGAGATCGGGGGAGAGAACGGACAGAAGGCAAAGGATCGGATCATGGATCTTGATATCCCGAGTGAAGTCGATATCACAATGGACGCGTCCGCATTCAAACTCGATCTGTGCATGACGATGGCCTTCTCGAACCTTCTCGACGGAGAAGATACGGATCTGGATAAAGACGCGGACAGCGTGTTCGAAGAGCTGGATAAAGTCGTCGATGAACTGAGCACGGACGGAAGCCTCCTGGCGGACGGTGCGACAAAACTTTCCGACGGGATCGGGACTGCGGACAGCGCGATGCCGGAACTCACAGACGGGACGAGTCAGCTGGCATCCGGCGTGAAGGAATACACAGACGGTGTGAGCCAGGTCAATGACGGAGCAGCGCAGCTTGCCGCGGGCGCAGCGTCTGCGAAAGACGGAGCAGACACACTCGCTTCCGGTGTTGCAGCATATACAGCAGGTGCCGCAGCTGCTGCAAGCGGTGCGGCCGAGCTCGCGGAAGCGGGAAAGACGGCAGGGGCCGGAGCTTCCCAGATTGCATCCGGTGTAAATGCCTACACTTCAGGTGTCTCCCAGCTGAACAACGGTGTCTCTGCGCTCGCGCAGGGGATCTACTCGATGGATTCGGCGGTCAAGGGATTTCCGTCAGATAACGAAAAGCTTCTGATGATCAGCGCTCAGGCTGCAAAGCAGGCGAAAGAGGAAGCTGTTTCCGCTGCTTCTGCACAGCTCGAAGAAAAAAAGAAACAGGCTGGTGATGCTGCGGAGGCAGCAGCGAAGGAATCGCTTGACGAAACCGCCGGAGCTGCGGTCGCCAAAGTCACAGGTACACTTGATTCGCAGATGGAATTGATGAAAAAAGCTGTCGGTATGGCGGCAAAAATCCAGGCGGAACAGGGACTCGATCAGAGGACAAAGGCAATCTCAGCGGCAGCAGCGGCTCAGGTCAACGAGACGATCGATGAGGACGCGGCGGCTGCAGGCGAAGCGGCAGCAGCCCAGGTGAGCGCTGCTTCCGAGGAAAATGCAAAGAGCGCGGCAGCCACAGCGCGGGCGGCAGCGGAAGAAGGACTGGAAGAGAAGGCAAAGGCAGCGGCAGCTCAGGCTGCAGCGGCAGCCGAGGCTTCGCTTGCCGAGACTTCTGAGAACGCAGGGACTCAGGCAGCGGCGGCAGCTGCACAGGGAATCGAGGATACGGCAGCAGCTGCAGGAGCGGCGGCAAAGGCACAGGCTGAAACAGCCGCACAGGAGGCGGACTACAGCCAGGGTGCGTCCGCAGTGGCGGCAGGACTCGGAACTGCGATTGCAGAGACGATCTCGTCAAATGCTGCCGTGCCGGAAATCGGATCGATCGAAGTGGGAATTGACATCAGCAATACAGATTCCTCCGCAATTGTGAGTGCGATCGCTGACGGACTGGTCGCGCAGGGTATGTCCTCCGAGGAGGCGGTATCGACCGCGCAGGCTATGATGGCTTCCTACAACAGCGAAGCAAATGCGTCCGCTTCCGCCCAGGCTTCCGCAGCAGCCGCTCAGGCAGCGCAGAGCGCCGCAGAGCAGACTGCAGAAGGTATTAAAGGCGGTGTCTCTGCTGAGGCGATCACTTCTGCAATCAGCTCAAGCGGAGCTGTCGAAGAGGCCATGAAACAGGCGGCCGTTACAGCGGCAGGCACCGCTGCGGAAAATGCCGCGTCTTCCGCAGTGAAGCAGACAGCCCCGGCAGCTGCAAAGAGCGCCGCAGAGCAGGTCATCACGGGATATGGCGCACAGATCGCAGGCCAGGTCGCAGAAAATGTTGTGACTGAAACTGTACCCGAAGTAGCGGCACAGACTGCATATGAGACAGTGAAGAACAGCGCGGGAACGATCGCTTCCCAGGTCGCATCGAGCGTTTATAAGGAAGCTGTTCCGCAGGCGGTGGAGCAGACCGCGGCGTCCGTTGCCGGACAGGTCATTCCTGCGACTGCGCAGCAGACTGCAGAGTCAATCTATGAGTCTACCGCAAGAGCTGTGGCAGAGCAGACGGCTGACAGTGTGATACGGCAGGCAGTCCCGCAGACTGCAAGACAGACTGCAGAGAGCGTAGTGGAACAGTCTCTGGTCGAGACGGCAGGAACGGTTGCCTCAGAGACAGCCGGGAAGGTCGCTGCGCAGACGGCAATCTCCGTTACCGGAAGCTTCAGTGACGGCACGACGCAGCTGTCTCAGGGTGTGAACCAGATTCTTGAAGGAGCGCGCACGCTTGATTCAAATTCAGAGGAGCTGACAGCCGGCGCAGGATCGCTTGCAGAAGGACTGCAGGCGCTGTCTGCCGGAATGGATCAGCTTGCGCAGGGCACGGCGGCACTCGATGAGAATTCCCCGGCGCTTACAGGCGGCGCGGATGCTCTTGCTCAGGGACTTGACGAGCTCTCAGCAGGGACGGATACACTTTCTGCCGGCACTTCTGTACTCGCAGGCAACTCGGAGGCACTCACAGGCGGCGCGGACCAGCTGGCTTCGGGAGTCCTTACACTTGCGGAAGGAATGGATGAGATCCTTTCGGGATCTCTTGAACTCAAGGACGGATGCGTACAGTTCAACGAAGAAGGAATTCAGAAGATCGCTGATTTCTATAAAGAAGATGTCAAGGATCTGGATGCGAGGGTCCGTGAACTCAAGAATGCGGCGAGAGAGTATACAACGTTCTCCGGCGCTGCTTCTGATATGAACAGTACAGTCAAATTCATTATAAAGGCGGATTCGATCGCCTGAGAGGAGACATATTTTTCCACGAATGCCTGTCCGGCATGAGTGGATGCAAAATAGTCATCCGAAGCATTAAGTCAGTATTGGAATCAGAGATTTGAGAGGAGGGCTTATGCAGACGGTACTGGTTATTATGATCGTTCTGTCAATGGCGCTCGGGCACTATGAAGCAATTGTAAAGCGGGGGGCTATGATCGTAAATCTTGACAGGAAGCTCCTGATCATCGCAGCCCTCTGCGGTATCTTTAATCTGTGCGTTGCTGCCGGGGGATATGCCCTTGGGCGCTTCGCGCTGAGCATGGATCTCGGAGAGAGAGAATTTTTCTGGATAAATATTGTTGCGGGGATTCTTCTCTTTGTTTCAGGGCAGGGCATGCTGATCCGTGCTTACAGATCCGGGCAGATTCTTGAGCACAGGATGGAAAGCATAGATCTTGTACACGACACGATCCTTGAGCTTCGGCTTGGCATTTATTCATTCATCGGGGGGACTGTCTGCGGGCTTTTATCCTGCAGGATGCTCTTTGTGGTGGCCGCATTTGCGCTGGGAACGGCACTCTTCTCGGCAGTCGGGTATATCAGCGGAAGATCCTTCGGAATGGAAAACGGCCGGCCGGCACTCATGATCGGAGGAGGAGCTCTCTGCGCGATCGGGATCGTCATTCAGTTCTTATAAGAACGGCGGGATGCGAAAAACTTAATATTGCTTTTCTTGTCATAAGGCGGTAGACTTAAAGCTTAATGAGGCTTTGTCTGCTGCCTTTATTCTTTCATTCTTTCATAGGCAGAAGAAAGTATATACTGAAGACCTGCCGGAGGATCACCTCTCCGGCTTTTTTAAGGAGGATCTGATGAAGATTGTTGTCCTGTGCGGAGGCACTTCCACAGAGCGAGAGATATCAATTATTTCCGGTACGGGTGTCTGCAAGGCGCTCAGACAGAACGGACATATGGCGATCCTCGTCGACGCCTTTTTCGGCTGCGAAGATTCCGACCTCATGGATGCTTTTCCGGATTATTACGATGTCGATGAGGCGGCAGCGTATATCCGGTCTTTTGACAGCAAGGTCGAGAGCGCGAAAGCGAATCCCACCCGCAGCTTTTTCGGCCCGAATGTCCTGAAACTCTGCCGCATGAGCGATCTGGTATTCCTTACCCTTCACGGTGCGAACGGTGAGGACGGGAAGGTCCAGGCGGCATTTGACCTGCGAAAGATCCGGTATACCGGAACGGGGTACGCCAGCTCTGCGCTTTCCATGGACAAGGGACTGACAAAAATCATGCTGGGAGCGAAGGGAATCCCTGTCCCGAAGGGGACGACCCTCCAGAAAGGGATTGATTCAGTCGACCTCGCCGACATGGGTCTTTCCTTTCCGCTGGTCGTGAAGGTCGCCTGCGGAGGATCATCCGTGGGCGTGTATATCGTGAATGATTATGAGGAATATCTGCACTCGCTCGATCTGGCTTTTGAGCTTGAGGATGAGGTCCTGGTAGAGGAGTTCATCCGCGGACGCGAATTTTCCGTAGGAGTGATCGACGGCCAGGCGCTTCCGGTCATTGAGATCAGACCGAAGTCCGGGTTCTACGATTACAAGAGCAAATACACGGCGGGAATGACCGATGAGATCTGCCCGGCGGAAATTTCCGAGCCGCTCACGAGGAAAATGCAGCACTATGCCGAGGCCTGTTACCACGCGCTCTTTATGGAGGCATATGCCCGTTTTGACTTTATCATGAAGGAGGATGGGGAAATGTACTGTCTGGAGGCCAATACGCTTCCGGGCATGACGCCGATGTCGCTGATGCCGCAGGAGGCAGCAGCCATCGGGATGGACTATCCTGCTTTCTGCGAGAAGATCATTGAGGTCTCGCTCGCAAAATATAAGAAGAAATGAAGGAGACTTTTATGAAAAATATGACACCGCGCAATATCGCCGCTGCCTGCGGCGGAAAGCCGGTCAACTGCGGATCGATCCTGGACACGGAGGTCAGTGCCGTCACAACGGACAGCCGGACTGTCACGCCCGGATGTCTTTATATTCCGATAAAAGGGGAGACTTTTGACGGACATGATTTTATCGGTAAGGCAAGAGAAGCAGGCGCGCTGCTCGTTCTGACGGAGAAGCAGGATGCGGCGGGGGACGGACCTTATATCAAGGTCACGGATACCAGGATCGCCATTCAGCGCATCGCAGAATTCTACCGGAAAGAAATGAATATCCCCGTCGTCGGGATCACCGGGTCTGTCGGGAAGACGAGCACGAAAGAAATGATTGCTTCTGTCCTTGCCGAAAAGTACAGGACTCTCAAGACGCTCGGCAATTTTAACAACAATCTCGGACTTCCTCTTACGATCTTCAGACTGACTCCGGAGGATGAGATCGCAGTGCTCGAGATGGGGATCAGCCATTTCGGGGAGATGACGGATCTCGCCAGGACAGCAAGGCCGGATACGATGGTCATAACCAATATCGGAACCTGCCATCTGGAGTTCCTCAGGGACCGGGACGGAGTCTTTGATGCAAAGACTCAGGGACCGGGACGGAGTCTTTGATGCAAAGACCGAGTGTTTTGAGTATGTGAGCTATGACGGGACCGTCGTGCTGAACGGGGAGGACGACAAGCTGTTCCGCGTAGACCAGGTGCATGGTCGGGCTCCGATCTTCTACGGTCTGGATCCGGGAAAGCGGGTCTATGCCGACAATATCCGCCTGCTGGGATTTAAGGGGACTGCCTGCACGATCAATATGGATGACCGTTCCTTTGACGTGACGATTCCCGTGCCGGGTACACACATGGTCCTGAACGCCCTTGCCGCTGCCACAGTCGGTGCTCTTTACGGCCTGACGGATGAGGAAATCAGGGCAGGTATTGAAAAAGTCGGATCGCTCGACGGCCGTTTTCATGTGATCGAGACCGGAAAAATCACAGTCATTGATGACTGCTACAACGCGAATCCGATGTCAATGAAAGCTTCCTGCAGTATCCTCAATACAATTGAGACCGGGACGGTGGCGATCCTCGGCGATATGGGAGAGCTCGGCGGGGAGGAGGCGGCGCTCCACCGTGAAGTGGGAGACTTCCTTGGAGGATGCAGGATCGACCGGTTCGTGACGGTCGGACCTCTTTCCCGCAACATCGATGACGGGATCCTTGAGACACGGGCGGATGCGGATGTGAGACACTTCGATTCAGTCGATGCGCTCCTTCCGGAGCTTCCTTCACTGATCGCGGAGGGGGATGCGGTCCTTGTCAAGGCATCACATTTTATGAAGTTCAGCCGGATCGTCGAGGAACTGAAAAATACTTTTTAAGCATAAAAAACTGCCGCATTCTGAGTGCGGCAGTTTTTTTATGGTCCGATATCCTTTGGTCATCGGATGGACGTCTGTCCTGCGGCGCCTGTGCATTACAGCAGGTGCCTAAACAAGCTCCTTATTTTTTACGACCATCTCCGTGAGAATTTCTCTGAAGTGTTCGCCCACGCGCTTTTTCTCTTCCTTCGTGAGCTCATCCCAGAAGACCGGTTTTCCGTATTCAATGACAACGTGCTGTGGCTTTATCTTCGGCATATGCTGCTCGAAGACTGCAGCGGTATTGTTGAAGGAGACGGGGATGATCGGGACTTTGCCCCTCTGCGCGACTTTGAAGCTGCCGTCATGGAAGGGAGCCAGCTCGGATTCCTCGCCCTTGTTGCGAGTTCCTTCCGGGAAAATGAAGATCGAGATCCCATCCTCCCTCGCCATTTCCGCAGCGGTCATGATCGTTTTCACGCCCTGGCGCAGATTCTCGCGGTCAAGGAAAAGGCAGTGCAGGAACATCATGTTCCAGGAGAGGAGCGGCCATTTTTTGAAAGATTTTTTCGCTATGTAGGCTGTCTGACGCTTCATCTGACTGTAGCTAATGATGACATCGAAGAAGCTCTGATGGTTCCCGACGAAAAGGACGGCCTGGTCATCCGGGATATTGTCAAGACCGAGGGTCGTCAGCTTCACTCCCGCCATGTGCCAGACTATGCTGAGAGCACACTGCACGATCCGCTGCATGATGATGTCAGCCTTCTTCGCGTTGATCTTTCGGACGAGAAGAAGGATCAGCATGATCGGACAGGAGAGAATAAGATAGAGGACGAGGAACAGCGCTATAAAAATAAATCGTATCATTCTGTCTCCTTGCTGGAGTAATCTGTTTGCCGGCACAG
>CADABA010000071.1 GCA_902785985.1 uncultured Lachnospiraceae bacterium | reverse complement strand
CGATCATTGTGAGAAAAATGTATGGTAGTCGTTCTTTAAGTGTTATCTGACGATTTTTGATGACCATGTTATAATTTTTATAACAGGAAAAATCGGATTGATTCCCGTTTAATTGTATATTTTTACTCCTGAGAAGTCAATTTAATTAGACGCACTGTTTTTATCTCACCTCAGCTAAAGTCAAACTTTATTCCATTTAAACTGCAAGTTTATTGACATTTAAGGTTATATATGTTATTTTTCTTATAATTTGATGGTGAAAGGAGGTACAAAGCGTATGAAAACTGAAGATGACATATGGCCTGTTCCGTTCCTGCCGGAGGCCGTTACAGATTAATCCCTGATGCGGATCTCCCGCATGATAAGCGATCAGGTGCCCGTATTACCTCAACTGAAATCGATACCACATTCACAGCAAGGTGAAAATACCCGGAGAATCCGGAGAAAGGAGAATCCAACTGCCAGACCGGAAGTGGATTGCAGGGAAAGAAATATGGAAGTTAATCTGATACCCGTCAAATGCCCGGAATGCGGATCAACGCTGAAAATAGAAGATTTCAGGACACACGCTTATTGCTCTTATTGCGGTGCTGAAGTCCTCATTCATAACGAAAATGAATATACTGTCCGCCATATTGACGAAGCTGATCTCAAAAAAGCAGAAACAGACCGGCTCGTAAAGCTCAAGCAGATCGAGCTTTCCGAAAAAGAAACAAACGGGATTACGGAAGCCGGTAACGAGCAGTTCAAGAGGGCAATCCTCTGCTATGTCTTTGGTTCTCTGATCGTCCTGATATTTGGATGCATGGATGAGATTTTCGGAAAAGACAAAAAAACTATTTTTGATACGATGGTAATTATTGGGACAATGCCGATTATAATAGGGACGATCATCGGCGCAAATTACGCGATTTCCTCAGGAAAATTCAACAGCGTCATAAAAAAATATCTCTCATATGAAAATGAGGAGGAAATCAAAAACCCCACACAGTCAAATAATATTATACATATCCCGGATAACGTAGGATTCTATAAAGCGAAATCTTATAAAGCGATCGCAGTATTATTTAAGAGTGCGGGATTCAGGAACATCACATGCGTTGCTCTCGAAGACCTGCACATAGCCTTTATCCTCAAACCCGGAATGGTGCAGTCTATCAGCATCAACGGGAAGAACTATAACACAGAAAAATGCTATCCCAAAGATGCCGCTGTTGTTATTTTGTTCCACAGTATGGCATGATAATACCCGGCCGGACACAGGTGCCAAGGAGGCAGCGAACAATATCGATCACCGGTCCGGCTTGACTGCTCATGAAAGGGCTCCCGAATACGGGAGCCCTCCTTCACGTCACTTATGTATGACCTCAATTTGTAAGTCACGTATTTACTGTCTCTTTTTTTATCACTTATTAGCGATCTCTATTCTGATGTCACCTGTATCCGTGGTGACCTTGCATTTTCCGCCGCTCACCGTTTCTGGCACATCGACTTTGCCTGTATCGCTCTTCGTGACAAAGATCTTGTCCGTAAGGAGAGATCCTTTCACATCTCCCGTGTCCGTAATAACAGTCAGCTCGCCGGCATCACTTTTCTCAAAGCGCACGTCTCCGGTACTCCGCTCAACGGACATATTTTCTTTTACAATGACATTTTTCAAAATAATGTCGCCGGTGCTTCCGGTGGAGCTGAAGCTATTGCATGAAACATCCGTGAGCTCTGATTTTCCGGTGCTCAGGGCGATTCCCATGCTGCCCTCACAGGTGACTGTATGAATGTTGATCTGACCGGACGTTCCCGTCAGATCAACCTCTCCTGCGGATAAGTTCCCCAGTTTGATATCACCTGTGCTGATCTTGACGCGAAGCAGTCCCCGCGATGATGCCTGACTGTCAACATCTCCCGTGCTGAGATTCAGATCCATGCTGCCGAAAACGAATTCTTTCGGGATCGAGATATCTCCTGTATCCTCCTCAATGAAGAGGGATTCGTATTCGGTTTTCGGAAGATATACCGTGATCTTAGAATCTTCGAAGGAGAAAACAGAAATATGGTCGAACCATTTTTCTGAATCAATTTTTCTGACCGTAAGTGTACCGTCCTGAACATCTGCGGTATGCGATTCTTTCTCGTTTTCTACACAGACCACTTTGCATTTCCCATCATCAGAAAGACAGAACTCAATATCCTCCGTATCGGTAAGAATGGAAATATTCCCGAACTCTTCTGTAATCTCATATGTTTTTGTTTCCATTTTTTCGCTGCTGAGCAATCTGAAATTCCAGTGGTTCGCCGCCATTGCAAAGAAGAAGACCGTACCGCCGACGAGTATCAGGCAAACCGCTATGACAAGCCAGATCATAGTATTCTTTTTCATTATCTTTTACCCCCTTCTCATGAACAGAGATTTGATCCATACTGCGATATTCTTTGTCAGGATCACTGCACCTTTGGTCGCCGCTCTGCAGCCAAAGAACAGGAGGATCGACAGACCGGCGAGTACACTGCCGGCGCAGAGCATTACAATACCCTGCAATCCGTTGCCCTGGAAAAATGCCCAGATGCCCAGGACGACGCTCCCGACAGCACCTGCCATAAAGGAGACCATTGTGGTCCAGAGCGAAATAACTGCGACCCAGATCACAACGTAAACAGAAAACAGAAGTGCAAAACCGACGATGAGCAAAGTGATCCAAATGGGAGCGCCCAGTGCCAAAAGAACGATTTCCCATGCCGGCAGGCTGCGATCCGGTCCCTCTGTTTTCCCGGAGTATCTGAAATTCGGGTTTTCTGCGTGAACCCTTGACGTGATTTTTGCGATAGATTCCATTTCTGCCACTGCCTCTCTTTCTGTAAGACCCGTTTCCATTTTCTGATCGATCTTTGCAGTGTAACGGGTAAGCTGTCTCTGCTTCTCTTCTTTCGGAAGATCCGATAATTCTTCTTCCAACCGGACAAGGAAATCCTGTTTCGTTTTTACCTGTCTCGCATTCCGAATGATAAAGAACAAAGCCCACACAATCAGAATGACCAAAACGGTCATGGGCACTGCTATGCGGAAGAAACCGGCAGATCCTGTATGCAGACCGATGGCGAGCATCATGAGTGCGAACAGAACTGTATCCGCCGTTACCACAGCAAGTCCCTTTCGATCTTCCAGGTAATCAGCCAGGAGCCTGCTCCTTACTGCGAACGGAAGGAACACCAGAGACAGTCCGAACAGAACTGCTGTGCCTGCTACAAAGAACCAGTTCCCGCCCGTGTAGAGGCAGCACACGCCAAAAAGCAGAAGAAGAGAAACGGTAAAGCTCCCAAGTGTCCACAGCCCTTTGTTCTCCGGTGCCATGAGCGGCACGACCAGGAGCGAAGCCGCGACAAGGAGGGAAGCGAGAACAATAAAGAACCAATCGAGACCCGATCCTGATGCCAGATTAACGATGAGGCATATTAATACAGGAACCATGAAGATGCCGGCGATTACACTGCCGATCACAGCAGATCTGCGCTTAAAGAACCTGCGCTGCCCGGCGATCACGTCTTCTTTCTCGAAATTGATCGCCGTTTCAACCTCCTCGCTCTTCATTCGTCCAAGCAGCGCCCGGCAGTCCGCGCATTCCGCAAGGTGCTCTTCCACCATCCTGCGGCTGGCTTTGCTTGCTACGTCGTCGATATACAGCGGAATCAGATCCCGGATAACATCACATTCATATTTCATTTGCTATCCATCCTTTCCTGAATTTTCAGTCTGGCGCGATGATAAGTAACGCGTGCCCAGTTCTCTGTTTTCCCGAAGATGGTACCGATCTGCCGGAAAGACAGTTCACCGAAACAGCGGAGCTGAAAGACCTCTTTATACGGTTCTTCCAAAGAATGCAGGATCAGGTGAATTCTGAAAGAATCGTCTTTGTCCGCTGCGCGTTCTCCGAGTCCGGTACTCGAGTCCGGAATCTCTTCCGGAATCACGGCATCGCTTCGGCGGGCATTTCTGCGCATCTCGTCGTGAAACAGATTCTTTGCGATCGCGCAGAGCCAGGTGAACTCATCGCTGTTCCCGCGAAAGGACTGCCTCGCGGTCATGGCCCGGTAAAAGGTTTCCTGTGTGATTTCTTCCGCCAGATCTTTCTCTCCGGCTAAAGTCATCACAAAGGAATAGACTTTCATGAAGTAAGTCTCATACAGCTTTTGTGAGGTTTCCCTGTCCGTAATCATCGCCTCCTTTCTGAGTTCTCACAGGTTAGACGGAGAACTCTGTATTTCGTTACAAAAAAAATTAAAAAATTTCCAGAAAATTTTCCGACAATTTTTACTGGAAAATATTACTCCGAAAACATTTATCGGCCGTGTATCATTATAACAATACACGGCCGATCTGAAACCAATACAGGAGATTTATCTTTATCATTTTTTCGAAGCGCATTCCTCTTCTTTATTTTCCGACCTGAAGTCTCCGATATTTCCATCGCCCGATCGCAAATGCTGCAGCGGCAGCGACAGCATAGATCACAGGCACTCTGTCTCAGAACCCCTTCTGTCTCAGGTCCGAGACCAGCTGTACATAATACTCACGTACGTCAAACCCGTCGAAGTTCTCGCGATTCAGGTCGATCACGTCACCATGCGAAATCCCCCGTTTTCCTGATGCGGCTAACATCTTGAAATCACTGCCCCATAGGAAGGATTTTTCCCCCACAAGTCCATCATTTTTACCGTCGAACAAATTAACGAGATGATAGGTCATATTCAGAGGGAACCGACCGGCCGATGGCTTGGCCAGCACAGACCCGATCGATTGATAATACACGCCCGGAACATCCCTGACGGTCTCGTTCCGCCTGCTGCAGGCAGAAGAAGTCAGGTCTGTCACAGCAGCCATAAAATCCGGATTCGGATCACCAAGCTTTGCCGCGGCACTGTTGTACGTATTCGCGATCGCCTGCTGCTGCGCTTCCGGGATCCTGTTCAGCAGATAGTCCGCAAATTCACAGCCGCGGTGCGGTGTATTCACCGTGGTGAGACTGGCGACATACGGAGCGACAGACGTTTTCGCAAGGGCTGTTCGTATGTCAAGCCCGCCTTTGGAATGGGCTATGACATTCAGTTTTTCATACCCGTTTTCCCGGATGATCCGCAGGATACGCTGTTCCAGCTCGCGGGCGCTGTCATCGACGCTTGCCGCAGACTGGTGCTCTCCGTAATAAATCACGGCGCCGTTCCTCATCAGCTCATCCGGAATTCTGCCCCAGTAATTAAAATGCTTGAAATCCCGGAAAAAGACTCCGTGCACCAATAACAGCGGGTACTTTGTCTGACACACGTGTTCAGATGCGCGCAGCCTGTTGAGCTTGCACCGGGCCAGCTCCGTCTTAGCTTCCTTTCCGGTAATGCGCAGAATAGTGATCAGCATGATCAGATTTGCCAGAGGAATCATGCCGAACACGATCCCTAAAAGACGTGTTTTAAAACCAAGCTGCCGGGAAGTAAGATAGACAATGATGATTCCGGTCCAAAAAACGAGGAATTCTGCCCCGGTCACCAGCAAAAGCTCCCACAGATGCGAGGCATCCCTGTCCCTGATCATACGGTACAGCACCGGCACATAGTGCCAGACAGCGATGGCCGTCGTGATCACAAATATCCATAATATGATGTTCCCGGCACGAAGAAGCAGATATTTATCTTTCTGATCCTTCACATTTTCAGTATAGTTCATACCTTGACCTCTGTATCTTCCTTCAGACAGGCAAGTGCTGCCATTCGCCTACGCAATGACTGTAACATTAAACACGGACCGGTGCAATCTGTCTTATTTCTTTTGCATCTTCCGATTTTTCCGTCCTTATGACTTCTTTATGATAAAACTCATACGAACTGTATGTCCTGATAATTCACACGGCCTCATACGAACTGTATATCCATTTAATTGTTATCAGCCTCCCTTTCTGTTAAACTTTATATTAGTTTATTTATCCTTTTGTATTCATGAAAAAGGCTGACCGCCAGCCTTTTGCTGTCTGAACAAAAGGAGCCAGATTTCTTTGCAGGAGGGAAAGCGATCATGAAGAAACGGAACCACAGACGCCGGCTGGCAGTACTGCTCAGCTGGATCATGCTGCTTGCGAGCATCAGCCTGCCCGTAATGGCGGATGAGACAGAATCATCTTCCTGCTCACATGGCAGTACGGTGACCCGCGAGGAAGCAGGAGAAGCTCCCACGTGTACTTCTGACGGCAGTCACACCGTCATCACCGTATGTGAAGAGTGCGGACAGGAACTGTCACGGACGACAGTGACAGACGCGGCATTGGGCCACCAATACAACGAAACGGCCCGGAAAGACGCTTCCTGCGGCAAGGCAGGGAGTGTAACGTACACGTGTACAAGATGCGGGGATCATTATGACGAAGAGCTCCCCGCACCGGAACACGATTACAGGAAGACGGAGACCGCGCCGGACGGGACTGATACCTAAACTGTGACGGCCTGTGCACTGAGCTACGCATATACATCTGTAAAGAGCGGCGACAGTAATCGGCAGAACCTCGGCAAGGCCCTGTATCTCTACAACCGGGCTGCCGATGCACAATTTGGCAGCTGACCATAAACCCGGAAAAGAGGGGCGGGCAACGTTGTTGCCCGCCCTTTTATGTGGGAGAATCTGTATAAAGACCATCAATGTGAGCTCTCCGCCCTCTCCTCCTGAAAGAACTCTGTCAGATTTACGAAGTGCCAGATTCCGGGCAGATCGCAGCGCATAGATCAACACCGACTGCGAGCAGATTGTCTTGTCCGGAGAATCGTACCGGTCCGCAAATGTATTCTCCACTGCATTCTGATTTAAATCTGATAATTCCTCAGTCATTTCCAAAAAATATATCTGCGCATCTCAAAAAATCATTATGCTCCTCAAACGTGCAGTGTCCATGATTTAAATGTGTTCCCTCCTTCGTCCAGGAACAGACAAATGGAAGATCATCGCCTGCCGGATTCCCTTTCTCAATACAAAAATACGCAATTTTCTCAAAAGCAAGGTCGAAGAATATATAACTGCAATAGCAGAGCGGTTCTTCTTCCGAATAGTTCTTCTTTTACATGGGCAGGAACATTGCAACCAAAAATCTTATAGTACTCTTTTACCTGTTTGCCTGGTGTTTCTACAGTGATTGTTCCGTCCTTCTTTCGGCAGCACATTAAGGACTGGCATCTGCCGATGATCTCGGACGTTGACAGACCTGACTGACGCATGCTCTTACGAAGGAGCAATAAAGCAGTGGTATCAATGATATCATGCAGGATCTTTCCACGCACCGTGCTGTCAGTCCACTTGGACAGAGGCAGAAGATCCAGATACTCCTTCGCAGTTTTAAAGACGACCTCGATGTCTGTCCGTCCGTAGTAATCAGACAGAAGATCTTTGGGAGATGCGTCAATGTTAGAGACAAGAACAAAGTAACCGTATTTTACGGTATACCAGTCCTTATCTTTTACCTTGAGTTCAGCATACTCATCTTCATGATCAGCAAGATAATCGCTGAATCGTTTAAGGGCATTGTATTGATCAACATAAACATATGCATACACCGGTTTCTCAAAAAGATCGATCTTTTTTTGGATGCCGAAATATGCATGATGTTTGCGGACAAAGGCATATTTACCTTTTCCGATCAGATCCTTCACTTCCCAGTAGAGTGTTTTGAACGGATATCCTTTGCGGGCCGGCATCCTTCCAATAATGGTCTTTTCTGTACCGATGTGGAAAGCCCCGATCAGCTCTTTGGAAACATAGCCGGCGTCAAGAACAAGTGAATCAATCTCGATTCCCAGAGTGTCTGCGACGTCATTGACGATCGTCATGACAGTGTTGATATCAAGGACATTTCCGGGAATGATATCGTACCAGACAGGAAGGCCTGTCTCTTCATCAAGTACCAGGATCAGCCGTGTCATGACCTCCGACGAGGACACTCCGTGACAGCACAGTGCATTGAACGGATTGTTGTCTATGTCGTTCGGCAGAGGAGTGGAATCCACGTAACACCCTTTGCCGAAAGAGGGATCCTGCTTCTGCATGGCAGTGACAAATGTCCTGAAATAAGATACCTTCAGGCTGTCCTCGCCCATCAGAGTGAAGAACCTCGTGTCCGAATGCAGGCTTGAAACAGGAACATCTTTCAAAATGTAGGAAGCAAAGGATTTTCGCAGAAAATTGTCGCAGGAGATCCTGGATCCATCCTTCAATATCCCGTGAAGGATGTGGCACAGTACACGTTCATAAGCCTCATCTTTTGGAAAAACGGATCTTAAAATCGAAATGAGACCGCATTTTTCCAAAAAATGCAACAGTAGGAAAACATCACCAAATACCGTGTGGATTTCCATCTCAGGAAATACTTCCTGACCGCAGATCCGGCCGTCATCACGTTCGACGCTTTCAAATGTGTCCGTTAGAGCATTGTATTCTACCAGTCCTCTGGTTGGAGACATGAAAATACCACTCTTTCGGTCCTCGCTCAGATAGAGAACCTTGCCAAGCTTCTCCCGGACCTTGTGCTTACTGTGGTTTTTTCTTCCGGTGCTGATATAAACAGTATCTACAATAGCAGCAGAACCACTTGTTATAACTCCGTTTTCATCACGGACAATTTTCTGTGCTTTGATGAATGCCATGAGGCTACCTCTTAGATAAAGTAGTTTTATGTAGAACTACATTAATTATAGCAGTCTCGCGGCAGAAGCACAATATTCTGTTGAAAAACTGCGGTTTTCCGCAGATGTTGTTATGGATAGATCGATGTAGTTCTACTTTTATGTTGATCTAAGGGTAATCTTTACCATCAGCACTTCTTCTGTAAGCTTTGCGGCCTCGCTGTTAAACTGTTCAGGTGAGTAAGGATTATCAACATTCTCCTTCCGGAAAATCTGGTCAAGAACCTCAAAAAGGATTCCTTTGTCTTTCAATATAGGAGCGACAAAGCTTTCTTTCTCTTCAAAAAACCATTGAGGCAGCAGTCTGTGCTCAAACATATACCGTATCCTATGCCTATCCATATAAGCCTCCATCTTTTACTCTCAAAATCATGCTGACAATTCAACCTTCATCAGAAAACTTTGTCTCGCCCTCCAGAAGCGGGACGATCATCGCAGTATTGCGCTCGTTGATCTCCTTTTTCCGAAGAAGCAGGACTTCCTTATATACATCCGGAAGCAGTTCGGACAAAGCAGTGTCTTTTGCCTGTACCCATGCCTGAAGAACGGTCAGGGCGCGATACCGATTCCTCGAAACCGGACTTTCCAAGGCTGCTTTTATGAACGGGACCCCGGTCAGCGGTTTGTCATCCAGCTCCTGAATAAGAAACTGAAGCTGATTATATTCTTTGTATTCACTGCCCATGCAGGAATCATCGATCGGATTTCCCTTCATCTCATCAAAGGGTAGCTTCTCGTGAAAGAGCTTTAAGACCGGCTCGATATAACCAGAATCCTCCAGCAAATAGGAGACATTGTGACAGCTCCTGTCAAAATCGCGCTCCATATATGAAAGCAGCTGGTCACGGAACGGAATATTCAGTGCCTTAGCCAGCTTAAGACCACTGCCCTCCTCAACAGCTTTTTCAATCGCTGCCGTACAGGCATGAGTATGTAAAATATCGTCACCGGCTTTGGCAACAGACGGCAGATCAACGTCTTCATCCTCTGCCCACTCACGAATAGAAAGAATCGTGTTATAATCTTCGGCCGTAAGAGCATATTCCGGAGCCAGCTCCAGAAATCTCAGTAAAATGCTCTCCGCATTGTCCAGTCCGGACATGCCGCGGACCGGTCCTTCATCCAGGAGGCCTTCGATCAAAGTAATGATCCCATGAAATTCATCCGGATTCGGATGCCCGAAAAGGATCGATCCCGCTCCGGATTTCTTCCAGCAGGTCAGCGATGAATATTCGTTGACGACATCGTTGATCGTACCTTCTGTCAGAAACCAGTGACGGATCTCTTCTGTCTCCGGTTCCAGACGCTCCACCGCATGTATGCGGCCCCAGCCGTGCGTCTTCTGCGCCAGAGAAAAGATTTCCTGATTGCCATTTTTCCATCTCTGCATATTCCACACAGAGAAGATCGTGAACTCATCATACAGTCCGAGGCTGCGGATGATCTCTTTTACATTCTCCTGCGGTTCACCGAAAAGCTCAAGAAGCTCCAGTCCGATCTTTACGCATTCAATGTGTTTAGATTGAAGGACCATTGAAAGCGCAACGCGATGAACATTACCCGGATCCAGCTCCTTTGTGTGACCGTACACAAAATTCTGGAGATCATCAATATAGGTGACAGCCCGGTGCTCTTTTGTCCATTCATAAAACAGTATGTCCGCTTCAGGAAAATCACCTTTTGCCGCTGCTTTCAGAGCAGCGGCCATCTGCTTTTCAGTTTCGGCATCCGCAGCACTATGTCCAAAATGATAGATGCACATGCCATCAAACGCACCCGGAGCAAATCTGAGCGGAGACCTTCTACCAGTCTCATCCGGAAGAGAAAAGCCGTCGTCAAGAACACCGTCAGAAATATGCTCCAGAATCTGCTGATAAATTGATTTCTCCATATGATTTTTCCTCCCGTAAACCAGGAACCTTTCAGCGTTCCTGCTATGCCATACTATCCCTCCATGACAGGGAATGACCAAATGTTTTCGTAAAGCCCTTTGCTTCAGCAATGGGGATATAAGGTGACAGGCCGCCCGTCATGCGATGTCGTTCCAGCTCGGGAGCGGTGTCTTATTCTTTACGGCTTCACTGACCAGCGTGTAAAAACGGATCTTTCTTTGAAGATGTGCAAGGCCGGCCTGAAGAGTCTCCAAGGATTCGATGGTTTTTGCTTCCTGGGACTTCATCATTTCAAGTATCTTCTCAGAATTGGCCTCCATATTTTTCTCATAGGTAAAGAAAAGCCTGATTTCATCAAGGGGAAGAAGCGCCTTCTTAAAGCATTCGACTGCATATAGCCGGTCGACATGAGAATCATCATAAAACCGTCTGGAATTCACGTGCTCTACATTTTCCAATAATCCGATTTTTTCATAGTACCGTATGGTCGAAGCAGGGAGATTGAACTTCCTGGACAGATCCGTAATTGTGTACGTCATGGTTCCTCCAAAAAAGGTTCAGTTTTTTTAAAAACACTTGAGTTAAAGTCAACTTCAAGATGTATCATTATAATAACGAACAAATTATTAATATGCAAGCGGAGGTCGCATTCACATGAATGAAGTTTTAAAAGTACTTGAGAACAGAAGAAGCTGCAGGAACTTTAAACCGGACATGGTAAAGCAGGAAGAACTTAAGGCGATTATTAAGGCCGGAACATACGCTGCAACCGGGATGGGAAAACAGAGTCCGATTATTATCGCGGTCACAAATAAGGAACTGCGTGACGCCATGGCAGAGGAGAACAGAAAGATCGGCGGATGGAAGGAAGGGTTCGACCCGTTCTACGGAGCGCCGGTTGTACTTGTGGTATTGGCCAATAAAGACATTCCGACCTATATTTATGACGGTGCCCTCGTGATGGGAAATCTCATGAATGCTGCGGAGAGTCTTGGAGTCGGAAGCATTTGGATCCACAGGGCAAAAGAAGAGTTCGACTCGGAATTCGGAAAAAATCTCCTGAAAAAGCTCGGAATAGAAGGAAACTATGAGGGAATAGGACACTGTGCGCTCGGTTATGCAGCAGAACCGTCAAAAGATGCCGCACCGAGAAAAGAGAACTATGCCTACTATGTCGATTGACACTCCCCCCTTACGAAGAAATGGCATTATGGGACGTATCCGTCCGGCAATTTGAGTGAAACTGCGTGAAATAAGAAAACAGGGGTAACGGCAGATACGGAAATCATAAGACCGGGCAAGGGGCAGGCCGGAACTCCTGAAACAGAATGAAGAGCAAAGACTCCCTGCAAACGAGAAGGAGGTTTTTATGGGTATCAATTTAAGTGAGATGCCAAAACTCGGATTTGGACTGATGCGTCTTCCGGAGAAGGATGATGCGATCGATCTGCAGCAGGTCAACAGCATGGTCGATCATTACATGAAAATGGAAAAGCACTACTTTGACACAGCTTACGTTTATCATGGCGGAAACTCAGAGATGGCCGCAAGAGAAGCTCTGGTCCGGCGCTATCCCAGGGACAGCTTCATGATTGCCACGAAGCTTCCTGCATGGGCGATAAAAGAGGAAAGTGACATAGACCGGATCTTCAATGAACAGCTTGAAAAAATGGGCGTGGACTATTTTGATTTCTACCTGCTCCATTCGGTCGAAGAAGGTTCCAATTACGATACGTACGTCAAATACGACTGCTTCAGCTGGGGCATAAAGAAGAAAGAAGAAGGAAAAATCAAGCATTTCGGTTTTTCTTTCCACGGCAGTCCGGAGCTCCTTGAGGAGATACTGGATGCACATCCCGAAGTGGAATTTGTCCAGATCCAGCTCAATTATCTGGACAGGACAAACCCTGTTGTCCGTTCCGAAGCGCTCTACAATATCCTGCATGAGAGGAATATTCCGATTATTGTCATGGAGCCTGTGAGGGGCGGAATGCTTGCGGATATGGGACCTGACATTGAAGCAAGGTTCAAGGCAAAACGTCCGGACGACAGCGCTGCATCCTGGGCTCTCAGATTCGTGGCATCCCTTCCGGGCGTCATGACGGTCCTCTCCGGAATGTCCAATGAGGAACAGGTCCTCGATAATATAAAGACATTCACCGATTTTGAACCGATCACAGAGGACGAACTGGCTATCATCGAGGATGTGACAAAAGAATTCCTCAGCATCCCTCAGATCGGCTGCACTGCGTGCAAATACTGCACACCGGGATGTCCCATGAATATCAGCATTCCGGACGTCTTCAGAACAATTAATACGATGAGGAGATATCCTGACGACTGGCGTTCGAAGAACTTTTACAGGGGACTCAAGGGACGTTCCGGCTCGGCTTCCGACTGTATCGGATGCGGGCAGTGTGAAAGCGTCTGCCCGCAGCATCTGCCCATTATACAGCTGATGAAGGAAGCTGCGGAGATTCTGGACTGAGCGATATCCGATAACAACGGATATTCAAGTTTCGCTCGCGAGACTTGGCACAGGATTCGGGTCAGTGTCAGCTGACATCTTCCAATGATGAACAAAAAAGGCATCTCCACTGCAGACTCGCCTGTCGGTGGAAATGCCACACTCTCTCAGTTATCTTCTCCCCTCTTCGGAATCCGACTCGCGGATAACAGAATTCTCCTTAATGTAATCTATGATCAGGTCCAGTTTGGTAAATGCCAGAGAGACATAACTGTCCGCACATCCATAATAAATCGCAATTCTGCCGGTCTCAGCATCGTGGATCGTTGCGCACGGGAAGCAGACATTCGGTACAAAGCCTCGCTCCTCATACCACTCTTCCGGCGTCAGCAGAAATGTTTTGCAGCGGTACAGGACCTTTGACGGCTCATCCCTGTCCAGGATCGCTCCCCCGATTGAATACACCAGCCCGTTGCATGTACCCGTCACACCGTGATAGAACAAGAGCCACCCTTCACTGGTCTCGATCGGTGCAGCCCCCGCACCGATCTTGACGGATTCCCACCATTTTTCCGATCTTCCCATCACGTGGCGGTGCCTTCCCCAGTATACAAGGTCCGGGCTCTCGGAGAGAAAAATATCTCCGAACGGTGTGTGCCCGCTGTCAGACGGGCGGGACAAAATCATATATTTCCCGTCAATCCTGCGCGGGAAAAGCACAGCATTCCGGTTATACGGCAGGAACGGATTCTCAAGGCGGGTCCATGTTTTAAAATCATCCGTTTTCGCCATACCGATCGCCGCGCCGTATGCATCCTGGCACCAGATCGCATAGTAACTGTCCTCAACTTTCACAAGTCTGGGATCATACGCGTAAGCGGGCATGAAAGGCCGTCCGTTCCCGTCGACAAAAGGCACCTTCTCCTCATCAAAGTTCCAATAAAAGCCGTCCTCACTCCTGCCGAAATAGACAAAGGGTATGCCATCCTTCTGTTCTCCGCGGAAGACACCGACGAATTTTCCCTCATAGGGAATCACAGCACTGTTGAAGATCCTGGCAACATTCTTCAGGGGATTTCTGCGGATCACCGGATTCTCCCTGTAACGCCAGATGGGAATATCCGTAATGCTTCCTTCTGTTTCCTGCCATGGCATATTCGGTACCGCCGGTGCATTTAAGATCTGATATTTCATGTTTCCCTCCACGCATATCTGCGTTAGACAGAATAGGATTTGTTTTCTCTTCGTCCGCATCTGCATAAGACAGAATCAGACTTGTTTTCTCTTCGTCCGCATCTGCATAAGACAGAATCAGACTTGTTTTCTCTTCGTCCGCATCTGTATAAGACAGAATCAGACTTGTTTTCTCTTCGTCCGTACCTGTGTCAGACAGATCCGGACTGCTTTTGCCCGCCCGCACCTGCGTCTGACAGATCAGGGCTCATCGATCGCACATGAAGCATTTCTTTCCCTCTTCAAAATCTCAAGATTCCTGTCAATCAGTTCGCACCGCTCACGGACGCACAGTACACTCCGGCCCGGATCCGGCGGGGTATTAAATATATAGTCCGAAAGCTTCGCCACACTGGTCTTTGCCACATAGACCCTGGTATCGCTTCCCGCGTAATAGAGAAGGATCTCACCGTCTTCCTTAACAATCGCGCCATTTGAAAATACGACGTTCGATACGTCGCCGACCCGCTCCCAGCCGAGCGGCCCGAGCAGAAGGCCTCCGGGTTCGGCAATTACTTTTGCAGGATCCTTCCTGTCCGTCGCGTAAGCATAGAGGACATACCGCAATCCGGCCGCTGTATTGCGCACTCCGTGGGCGATATGGAGCCATCCCCGCTCCGTCCCGATCGGCACAATGCACTCCCCATTCTTCGATTCCGTTATCTGATGATATCTTCTCCGACTCAGGATCTTTTCCTCGTCGATCACAGCATGTTCGATGTCTTCACAGAGGCCAAAGCCGATCCCGCCACCGTTGCCCGTTTCAAGAAAGCTGTCCATCGGGCGCGTATAGAAAGCATACTTTCCGTCCACGAATTCAGGATGGAGAACAACATTCCGCTGCTGAGGCGAACGCAGGGTCACTAGATTCGGCAGCCGCTCCCAGTTCTTAAGATCCTTCGTCCGCACAATACCGGCGGCAGCGACCGCAGCTGACAGATCATCTGTCGAATCATCATGGCTCTCCGAACAGAAGACACCGTAGATCCAACCGTCCTCGTGCTGTGTCAGTCTCATATCGTAGACATTCGTCTCCTCCGGACAGGTATCTTCGAAGAGGATCGGCCTCTCCCAAAAGCGGAAATTATCTATTCCGCTGTCACTCTCCGCGACCCCGAAAAATGATTTTCGGTCTGCACCCTCGATCCGGGCAACCAGGTAATATTTTCCATTCAGGCTGATCGCGCCGGCATTCAGCACAGCATTTATCCCGAGCCGCTCCTCAAAGAACGGATTCGTTCCCGTATTAAGGTCATACCTCCATGTCAGCGGAATATGTTCCCTCGTCAGGACCGGATTTTTATACCGGGTGAAAATGCCGTTATAGAAACGAGCCGGTTCATTTTTCCTTGCGAGAAGACACTCCTGCTTCGCTTTCTCTACGTAGTACTGTTCATGCAGCATCTCGTCTTTTCACCTCCAGTTACATCTTTCCGTAAACAACAATTCGGGAGATTTTCAGATCAGCCTTATGGTCCTTATACTTTTTGAGACGGGCCGGTCAATAATAACTAACTTTCTCTTCAAGATGGAAATAAAAAACACCTTTCATTCCAAACGGATCCTTCAGATAAAGCTTATCATAGCCAAAAGTACAGACCTCTATGTTCTCAACCTCAAGCGGACCGTCATACCCCCAGTTTTCCCGATCCTGTTTCATATAAGAAACATGGCCGTTGCTCTTCCTGAAATTTTCTTCTGCCATCTTTATGCGATTTTTACGCCGTTTTTCCAGATCCTCCCAACTGACCATCGGATCACAGCAAAAACGGAGAGATGTAGTGTAAGACACAACGCCATCCGGCATGCAGTTTCCACCATCATAACAGTGCGATTCATGCGAGGTCGCCCGTATTCTCTGTGACAGTTCTCCTCCGGCAGAATAAAGTCCCAGCACATCACGTCCTACTTCTCTCCCTCTGCACCACTGTCGGCCAAACGCAAGAATCTGCCTCATCGCGCTAAGCTTCTCTTCTTCTGTAAGGAAACTTCCGTCAAATGCCTGAATTCCCGAATCATCAAAAAATCTGTCTGACAGATCTTTAATTTTTTCCTCAGGAACCTGAAAAACCACGGATTCTTTCTGTAAAGCACTCAGTCTGAGATCCCCCAGAAGCCAAACATATTCCCGTTCATCGAATACCACCGTTTTTTCATCCACTTCTGACTGCACCTTCCGATCTGACTGCACCTTTGAATCCGCCTGCATCTTTTGATTTGACCAGCTCGGGGATTGTGTCGGCTGCGGAGCAGGTTCAACTGCCTCAGCGATACTCTTCGGCTCTGCTGCTTTTACCTTCTCACTGCGCTTATACTGCTCTGCCATCTTCTCTATTGCCGCCTTCTTTTCGCGTTCGACCTGTTCATTCTGCCGCTTCCTTCGTTCTTTCAGATACGGCCATACCCAATCGCCAAAAAGATAAGGAGTAAAAAGCAGAATACCAATGCCCTCCGCTATCATCAGACCATACAAATCACGACAGGCAAAGAGCCCCATTATCATATAGAATGCAAAAATACCAAGCCTCCAGAATTTATCCGTATCTTTTTGGCTCTTCTGGCATAGGTGTGGAAGCATAACTTCCACTTTTCCCTATGCTGATCGAGAAAAACCGCCTCTACGAATACTCCGATTTGGTAAC
>CADABA010000070.1 GCA_902785985.1 uncultured Lachnospiraceae bacterium | reverse complement strand
CCGCGCCGGTCTGCTTTGCGATCTCCTCGGCTACGATCTTTGCAGTACCGTAGACACTGAAATAAACTACCAGTTCTTTTGCCATCTCTTTTGCCTCCTTTTCTCCTGTCACACGCAGGGCATCTGTAGAGTCCCAGTTCGTGCTTGTTAAGGCATCTCCTGACCTGTTTGAGGTGCTTACCGCACTCCGGGCACTCGATGTCATAGGCGAGCGCCATCTCGACCGTATGGGGCTCCCTGGCGATGAGCTGGTAGTCATTGAAACACTTACCGTACTCCGGCATGACGATCTTGCTCCTCAGGAGCAGGGGCGCATACTGTTCTGCAGCCTCGTCCGTCATCATCAAGTCATGCGGACGGAGCAGGGTTCCTTCCTTGTTAACTTTCCATAATTCATAATTTGCCATGTTTCATACCTTCCTTTCTTTGCTGCAGTCCCTGCACATATACATGGGACGCTGTACTGTTCCTTTGCCGGAGGAGATCCTGTCCATTGTTTTCCCGCACCGGGGACAGTGGACGCTGAAATCCTCCTTCTGGTTTGTGGGCTTCCTGCCGCGGCAGAGCGTATAGACTCTGGGGATCATTTCCTCCAGATAGTACGCATGCCTGTCCGCCGCTTCCGACTCATCCTCCGTCAGGAACAGCGGATACTTATCAGTTCCGTCCGTATCCCTGTCCACAAGCGGATGGTACCGTATCCTCATCATCCTTCATCCCTCCTTACAATTCGCGCAGATGTATAAAGCGTGTACCTTCCCGTCCCAATGCCTTGAGATGGCTTTAAGGTGCCTCCCGCAGTTCGGGCAGCCCAGCCCGGTGTCCTTCAGGTCGTTTCCGGGAATGTCCTCTGCAGAACGCAGCCGGAAAGCACCCGGGACGATCTCCTCCAACCAGAGCGGGAAGTTCCCAATGTCCTTTTTATCCAGGGAAGGGGGCAGAGCCTTTATGGAACCGCTGTCCATTCCCTGGAGCGGGTGATACCTTATAAAACTCATGTTTGCCATTTACTCCCTCTTTCCTTTCACCATGTCCATGCCCCTGCTGCCGCAGAACTCAATTGCTTCGTCAAACGTGCGGAAGAATATCTGCGAGAAGCCGTAAGAGACCTTCCACATCAGGGGCGCTGTCTTCCTGCTCTGCGAGATGATGACAGGCATGCCTTCCTTCGTCTTGCGCAGCTGGATGCCTTCATAGTTCCTGTCACTGAAGTCCGATGCCTTCATGAGGCAGAGTGCATCGCCGTCTTCGTCATAAATGCCGATCGGGATCATTTTCATTTCAATCTTCTCCTTTCATGCAATTCGTTAACACAGTGGTTTTCTGTCCTTTATGTCCTTCATGTCCTTTGTTCTGATTATTCCAGAAAGCCCTGTAAACACAGGCAGATTTCGCTTTATGTCCTTTCTGTCCTTTTGTCCCTTTATGCGGAATCTTTATAAGGATTGAATTTTGTATATATAAATAAATATCTTTTTCATGCTGTAGTTATAGACTTACGGACATTCGGGACAAAGGACGAAAAGGACATAATTCAGTTTTTGCCGTAATTACGGGCTTTAACGCGCCATCGGCAGATGGGACAAAATAGGACATAATCATTTTCTGTCCAGGGCACCTGTGTTCACCAGATATACCGGCAATGGGTTCCTTCCGCGTCCCGGCTGCCGTTCTGATTTCTTCTCAGACAGGTACCCATAATCGGCAAGCTGGTCTATCACAGGCTGCACTTCTTCCGCTGTCTTAAAAGCCCGGCACAGCCGCATGATGTCCCTCCGGCTGACTTCCGTAAGCCCTGCCCTCTGGATGGCTTCCAGCACATACTTGCAGTTCTGTATCCCTTCATCAGCCCCCAGGAGCGAGAACGCCGCCCTCGCATGCTCGATGAAGTACCTTCCGATACGGATGGCATCCGCCATTGCTTTGCCGCTTATGACAGGCGGTTCCCTTTCTTCCAGGAATTCACGGGGCGCAGCCTCCCCCGCCATGCACAGCAGCGCCGCGATCCGGGCAGTGTTCCCCACGATCTTCCCCGCCCAGTCAGCGATCCTGGCATACTCGGCCTTCAGCTTCGGTTCCAGTTCCTCCGAAAAGGCTTCCAGCATTCTGTCCGCTTCCGGGGACAGCGTTATGACCTCCGGCTGCATATCCGGCTCGTCAGCAAGGATATCCCGGATGCAGCGCTCATACCTCCGGTACGTTTCTTCCGGTACAGGCTCAGAGCGGTACTTCCTTGTCCCGACATGCGACTCCGGGACACAGTACAGGAACCTTGCCGTAAGGCCACGGCCCCGGAAATTCCCGTTCTCCATCACACCGGCAAGGACGCTCGGCTGTGCCATCAGCATGACGGTAAGCACCGGGTCATAGATGACCTGGCTCTCCCGGCCTATCCTGTCCACGCGGATGGGGTCACCGGAATAGCCTTTAAGGAAGACATCGATATTCACATACCTTGTGTACATCCCCTTCAACAGGTCGAAGATGCCTCCCTCCGGTGAGAAGATGGCTGCCCTGCCGTTGTTCTCAGATATCATGCTGACCAGCTTCTCAGTGGTCACATCGTCCCCGTAATAGCGGAGGGGCTTCCGTTCCTTAAAAGCTGACAGTTCCTCTGACGCCCTCCTGACATCCTCCATTTCCGCCTTGCCCTTGGCTGCCTGGTCTTCCAGGGCTTTCAGCCTCCGTTCCAGGATGCTTTTCTGCGACTTGCTGAAATCGATCTCCGCTGCATGCTCCCTGTTCCATTCCTTCTCATACTCGTTCATCGGCTTCCCCATAGCAGAGCAGACAGCCGACTTACGTTCAGAAGGGGGCATGAACACAGCGATGAAGGTATTCACCGGTTCCGTCCAGTCCGGCTTCGGGCGTACAACATATTTGCCCTGCATCCCGATGGAGAGGACGGAGAGGGAAGCGCATGCAGCCACGTCCACAGGCGTCTGTGTACTCTCCGCGACAGCAAGGACATACTCCCTGATGTCTTCCGGCAGGGCATCGACCGGGAATGCCGGTACGGTCATTGCATCAAGCGGTATCGGGTCTTCGTGGGCCATCCGGCCATCATCCATGGCATTAAAGTCCTCATCCACTGACGAGATTTCCGGCGGCATATAGAAATCCGCTGTGCCGTTCACGGCCCTGTTTATGGTCGATTCCCGGTAATCTGCACGTTCCCACTTCTCCCGGTACAGCCCGCTGCCGCGGAAGATCCTGTCCATCTGCTCCCCATCCCCGCCGCACCAGAATGCGAGCATGGTCATGAAGGCAAGATCCGCCTCGCTCTGTGAAGGATAACCGCTGATATCCCCGTCATAGAGGCCAGCAAACTTCTCACCGTTCGCAGCCGATGCCGCTTTCTGTACCACTTCCTCATCCGTCAGGAAGCTTCCGGGAGCATCAACATGGCCCTCTGCCCGCTGTGGTTCCGGCTTCCGCATATACATCTCAAGGATCTCCGGCAGCACATCCGATATATCCCGCATGGGAAGGTCGTTGAAGACATTGCCCGTAACGGAGACGGTATGCTTTTTCTCACCTTCCGTATAAACCTCCAAACCCAGTTCGTGGTTGTTGACATAATACCGTTTCCTGTCATATATGAATCCACTTACACGGCCGAGGATCCGCAGGCCTCTCCCTGAGGGGGTGACCTCTGTATAGCTCCGCGCCTTCTCCACAATCACTGCCGCCATCTCCGAAAGCTTCCCATGCGCGATGCAATTGTCGATGTCAATAGCTGCCAGATCTCCGGTCACCAGGATGCCTAATCCATCGAACCGGATGGCGTTCTTCATGATCTCTTCAAACGTACAGAAATCACCCGGGTCATTACTGTGGGCGTTCCGCCCTGTGACGGTCTTCGGAACCTTTGTCTTCCTGCCGTCACGCAGTTCATACTTCCATCCGCAGAAACCGGCATGGGCCTTCAGTTCCTGCGGTAATCTCTCATACATTGGTTTTCCTCCTTCCCTTCAGATTTGAGAGCCTCTCACTATACGGAGAAAAATAGGCTGTTTTGTACAGTGTGTTCCTCAAAAAAGTTCTCTTGATTTTTCAAGTTTTTTTCTCGCCTGCAGCAGAGACTCTTCAACGGCATTCACCGATGTGCCTTCCTCTTCTGCAATCGTACGTACAGACTTTCCTTCCCTCCTCTTCAGGGCTCTCCTGAGCTGAGTCCATGTGAGAACTGTGAGCTTCTTGTTGATCTGGGCAGCTTTTTCCTTTTCCAGGATTATCCCCTCCGGCGTTTCATTATCCGCGAACTGTATTCCTTCAAAATCCATCGCATCAATGCTGTATGGTGCATGATGGCGCTCTTTCCGGTCAGCATTGGCCACCTTCCTGTCGTAGTCCAGAATGCCCTGGATTGACTCCACCGTCGCCTCAGTGATCATCATCGTGCCATTCTCCAGTTCGTACAAAATATACATAGTTCCTCCCTTTCCGCCCGAATACGGATGAGGACCGGAATGCACACATGGAAAAAGAGCCTGATCACGTAAAAAGGCATAGTTATCCAAGGGTACCGATATCCCTCCTCCGCTGATGCGGAGAAAGCGGTATCTGTATCCCGGCCCTTATACGTAATCAGGCTCCTGTTATTTAGTGAAGCTTTATTGCCTCCTATCTGGTAGCCTTGGGAAAGAGCGAAATCTGACGTTTTGGAGAAAAAAAATAAAAAAAGCACCCCCGAAGAGATGCTTTCAGAAGGAAGGCAATGCCTTTATCTTATATCAATTAACTGCGGAAACGAAATCCTATGATCCTTCAACTGCAATTTTAAACATCAATTATATTATCATCCTCGTCTTCATCAGAGTCATCCACTTGATTGCCCCTATGAGATAGCCGTGAGTTTGACCCAAGAATATTTGCACATATCGTGATAATTCCTCCAAAGAAGAGCGCTACACCACTCAGGATCTTCAAAATCATACCTTTGTTTTCACGGTCTTTTTCTCCAATCATTGCAGCAACTTTTATCATATTGTCTTCAATACGGGCCCTTTCCACTGAATCAATCTCGTTATCCCGCAGTTCTTCCTGCAACGAGCTTATAATAGAATTGCATGCTTCGTAAAAAGCTTGCTGACTGATCCGATTTTCTTTGAAGGCTTTGTCTACAATTAATTTATACTGATTTACCATGTCTCCGGCAAGATCTTTAAATGACGGAAATTGCTCCAATGCCTTTTTGGCCACTTCGGGATCCATATACGGGAGCATTGAAGCAAAGCTCATGACTTTTTCTTTCGTCATATGCCGGAAATCGGGAATTCCCAGCTTTTTTAATACCTTTTTTTCACTCAGCGTATACTTCATCTGCTTATCCCCCTGTCTGTTAAAACAGTAAGTTGAACCCCTTTTTTTAATTCTGTTCTTTAATTGGCTCTTCCTATTTATATCGCTAGATCCATAGGTAAATCACTAATATCTTTCAACCGCTTTCCGTCAATCAAAACATTAAGCATTTCCAGCGCATCCTCTGCACCAATTTCCTTAACAGCCTCAACCAATTCATATAGTGCGAAATGATAAACACAGTCGATATCTCCAGTACCCAATGCTAAGGAAGCAATTCTTGCAGGCATAGGCTCTCCAGTTACAACAACGATATGCGGAAGGTTCCCTTTTCTGTTTCTTATCAGGTTAAGAGCCTCTGTCCGGCTATTCTGTGCCCTGTCGCTCCTCATCGTCCATTTTGCAGATACTGAAGCGTGGAGAATAGGAAGCCCTCCATTCTTCTTTCTAAGATCGGCCATAGTGCATACCGTATCATCTACAAAGACCTGCGCATTATTGATTTCTTCATCTGAAACAGTTTCACGATATACGACAACATCCGGAGCGACCATATAATCATTTCCCATCGATGCCGCAAGCTTTCTGTCATAAGCCGTCAATCGATTAAGATATTCCAGATGTTCATACTGGGCAAAACTGCTTGTCTTCATTGAGTTACGATTGCCAAGCTTCGTAATATGCCATGCCCCTGGCCTTAGATTCTGAAGTTTGGGAAACGTATTGGTTAGGAATTCCATATTCAATTGTTCGAATTTTGCTCCAGATGTTTGGCCTACAGATTTATCATGGGTTTCAGCCATAAGCCTGTTGGCTATTCCAAGTGCAATATTGATGGACAGCTTTGATGACTTATCTGCATTGCTAGGCACTCCGTTTTTGTCAATGGTAAGAACCCCTTCTCTTAAAAGGCTCTCATGGTACCTTTTCCGTTCCTGAGCTATCAATGCATCCATTATTCAAGCACCTCCCTAATCTTTTCACCTACTGCCTGTGCAACTGGCGGAGGAAATGCATTGCCGATCATTCGGCATGCTGCCGTCTTTCTTTTGCCAAAATCCCAATCATCGGGGAATCCTTGAATTCGAGCTATCATCCGAGGGGTCAATCGAGGATTTCCTTCGAAACCTTCTACTGGGGCTTCGTTAGCAACGCCAAGCCCATCAACTCCTAACTCCAGCCATGCTTTTCTAGCCCGCACCGGCCCAAGATCTGGCCCTCCGTGTTTTTTTGACCCACCTACTATAGTCGGTGCGATCTTGTCTGCCCTTGCCGCCCAATCATCGGCACCATCCCAGCCATTTGCCTTCATTAAGTCAATGAGCGTCTGGCCTACAGTTTTAGTATCTTCAGGATGCGGCTCAGGATAACTGAATTGCTTGTCTATGTCTTTACGAATACCTACTATTACAATCCTCGGCCTGAGCTGTGGAACACCATAATCAGATGCCTGAAGAAGTTTGATCTGGGCATTATAGCCTAACTTATCCAATTGAGCAAAAATATTTGCTCTATATTCTTCAAAAACAGGGTCAAGAAACCCCCTCACATTTTCAATCATTACTGCTTTAGGCACAATTTCCTCAACGAGGCGGAGCATCTCAGGGAATAGATCTCGTTCATCATCTGATCCCAGCTGCTTGCCCGCTACAGAGAACGGCGGACACGGAACGCCTCCAGCCAGCAGGTCAACCTTAAAGCGGTATGGCCATCCATTAAATTCCTTTATATCGCCACAAATGACGTTCCAATCAGGGCGATTCCTTTTCAAAGCATCGCAATAGTCTGTCTCATATTCGATTAAAGCAACATGCTCAAAACCAGCCATAGACAGCCCTAACGCTTGTCCTCCGGCACCGGCGCAAATTTCCATACTGGAAAGCATTATTTACACAACTCCTTCTTAGGATTTAAACTCCATGATGTCTTCTATATTGCAGTTTAGTGATGTACACAATTTTTCCATCGTTTCCATCGATACATACTCGTTCTTGCCTAGCTTTGCGAGTACATTTGAACTAATACCAGCTTCCTTTTTAAGATCTGTTTTCTTCATCCCTTTATCAAGCAAGAGTTTCCACAAACGAATATATTCTACAGCCATATTGTCCTCATCACCCTGCTCATATTATTAACCCATTGCCAACCAGATATCCATGTGGCAAATATCTAAAAAGACATCAAGGTAACTGTAGCATTGAAGTAGTGATTTGTAAATTTAAAATCATCTTTTCGTGATTTTCCCAAAGGTACAATTATCAATGCCTTGGCAAATGTCTTCCACAACCTTTTTATTCAGTACTAGAACCATCGTAATACCCAAGAAGATTGACTTTGTTAACATTTTGATCAAGCACAACCTCATCGACTGCTTTCACGCATTCATCGGTATGCTTCATAATATCTCGGCCCCAGAAACGCAGCACTGTCCATTCCTGGAAGCGGAGAGCCTGTTCATTCTCTATGTCCCGCTGCATATTCCGGACGATCTTCTTTATCCAGTACGTGCTATTACTCCCGTTCTCCAGCCGGAGCTTCAGCTTATCCCAGTCTTTTCCATGGAAGAACTCGCTGTCACAGAAAATAGCAATACGGTGCTTTGTAATGGCAATATCCGGGCTTCCGGGAAGAGCAGTATAATTCTTCCTATACCGGTATCCGTGATGCCACAAGGCCTTTCGCAGCTTGACCTCTATAGAAGTATCCTTGGAACGGATTGCAGCCATATTCTTATGCCTTTGTTCTGGGGTAAGAGGATCACGCTCTTTCTTTCTACATTCCGGCTGATTCATTTATGAAGGCCTTTCTCATAAATACTTCACTCCCTATAACAGCATTTCAGCAAGCTGATTCAGGCATTTTTGTCTTCCTGAACAGGTCGTCAACCTCTGGCCTCGGCTACAAACACTACTTGTATTCCTTCTTTGACCCACCTGTTTCAAAGTTCCAATCTGGAGAAATAATCAGAGCAATACGTTTTAACAGTTGCTTCTTGTATCTTTCTCGCTTTTATGTTCCTTTCGAGTTCATCCGCAAAAGATATTAATTGATCCTCTGTGAAGCCTATCGCCTTGCCTGTTGTTTTGGCATCTTTAATGAACTTAGGCTTATTAAAATAGATACCTCTTACTGCATAGGCATTAAGGACATAGCTGGAAACAAGCATAAACATAGCATCTTTGAACTTTTTCTCAGCTTTCAATATCCTAAACTGTTCAAAACGGATTTTCGAAGTATCTCCACCAATGGCATCCGGGGCGATAGCCCACAGATACATCTGATTCAAATATCCCCATGCCTTATCATTATGGCCTGCTTTTACATACATCTTTGCAAGCGAAAGATTGAAATTAAATGAATTCCATTGTGGTTTTTCAAGAAGATATTTCTCATAGGTTCTGATCTGCTTCTCTATGTTCCCATCCTTCTCAAATGTTGCATCGGCCTTTTGCATAGCAGCAATTGCCTTATTGCTATCCTCTATTATTTTAGTGATATTCTTTACTGGCGGTTTTACTTTTACATTCTGAACTGGTGCTGTTTTCTTTTTCCCAAAGACATCAAAAATGCCCATTTTTCTCCTTCCAATTATGACTATCTGTCCTCTCCTGAATTCACTGTAGCGTTACATATCGACTAATATAAATACCCTGTCCATAGAAATATATCAGCAATTCTTTACATCATCCCAATAGCAGTTTCTTTCTCACGGATTTCTGCCGCCTCTTCCGTTGAAACGACCCGAACAAGCGGGCCACCGTTCTTCCGATATGAAGCCCCTTCTTGAGCATTCTTCACAGCGTTATATGCTTCTGAACCAAGCTTCTCACCATAAACTGTAGTGAGGACACCTTTGGCTGCATCCGCATCTTTCTTGATAATAGTTTCATCCTGTGTATATATAATAATCATTGCTGATCCTCCACTCATACATCCATAGAATCATAATATCGGATCTTATTAAGAAAACTATTCATATATCCAAATAGTTCAGCTTCACGATCCATAAGTTCCTTAACGACAGATTGGTTTACGCTGTGGTTCAATAAATCTCGGATTTTCTTCACTGATCGTCTTCCGACTCTATCTTCCGCGCCAAACAAGTTCGCCAACAAATCTCTTTCATAATCATAACCAGCGTACGATAATGCATAAGGGGCTTGCTTCATACTTATCACCATACGAGTAGGGTGCTCTCCTGTTTTATTAAACTGATGATCTTCTAAAATAACCTTATACACAATCTCACAAGCAGAAAAGAGATTTTTGAACTTATCAATCTTCTCTCTGACAGGCTCATCAGAATAAACTGCTTCCAGACGTTCAAGCTCAGCCTTTGCTTTGTTCCGCAGATTACGCTGCTCATCACTGTTTAATGGTTTCACTGAATTTCCCATTTTTCCTCTTACCCCTATATCATCAAAATTCCCTTCAAAGCAACCTCTTTGAATAGGCCCTCATTATTACTAAATTTTCTATCCATTCATACGCAGGTCTTCATTCTGAAAGCTAACTTCAACATAGAAAAAACCCTGAGAATCATTCTGGCTTTAATGACATTATCTTCTAACCACAATCATTTAGATTTCTGTACATATGAATTTGAAGAATACATAGCACAATCATTTAGATTTCTGTACATATGAATTTGAAGAATACATAGGGCTTTTGCCTCTGATTTCATCAAATCCATAGCAGATTTGGTTATTACAGGCCGTTTTGACACTGTATTTTGCGGTTTTTACGGTTACAAACACCCGCCACCACTTGAAAATGACCACCGCTTCATGTTAAAATATACATATGAAATAACGATTATGTACATATGAAAAAGGTGGTATCAGGTGGCAAGAAAATCATCTTTACCAGAGGAAGTTACACGTTTTAAACCCTGTAAATGTGCAAGAATACGTAATGATAATGGCGTATACCGTGTTTACAAATATAGCGCTGTCAAACTCGCCAGTGGTGAATGGAGCAGCGACTACGGGTACCTCATCGGCAAGATCGTCCCCGGGGAAGGGTTCTTCCCAAACAAACGTTATCAAAAAGAACTCGCCGAACAAAACCATATGTCGTTTCCAGACGGCATCACGGATGTTGCTTATGGACAGTATGCCCTTCTCCTCGGGATCACCCGGGATGTGTTGGATAAACTAAAAGCCTGTTTTCTTCCTGAGCGTGCAGCGCAGATCTACTGCTATGCCTTGATCCTATGTGTCAATGGATTCGTTCATATCGACCAGGTGGATGATTTTTATCAGGAAAGTTTCTTATCCCTCGTGTACCGGAAGTATTCCTTCAAGATGGGATATACAGCACTTTCCAATCTGCTGCATGACCTGGGTTCCCGGGGCGAACCTGTCAGGATGTTTGAGCAGGATCTGATCGACAACTGTTCAAAGAACGTTGCGATTGACGGGCATGTACTCCGGTCATGTTCCCTGGAAAACGACCTTGCTGAGCCTGGATACAAGCTCAACCTGCTGAAGGCTCCGCAGGTTAATGTCCTGATCGCCTATGACATAAAAAACCGTATCCCTCTCATGTATCGGACTTACCGTGGTTCCAGTGTTGACAAGAAGAGCGTGGAGGATCTTCTTGAGAGCCGATCTTTCAAGAACACAAAGTTCATGGTGGACCGGGGTTTCTTCTCTGATACAGTCCTTCAGATGATGAGCAAGGATGGAAACTGTTACATCATTCCGCTGGCAGTCAGCAACAAGAACGCAAAGCGGATCAAGAAGACGTTGCAGTATACCTCCGGTGAGTTTGTGTACAAATCCGGCAGAAAAGATACTGCCAGGGTCATCTACTACGAAGAACAGATCGATGAAGCCACGCGAATCATCGTCTATAAGGATGTAGATGAGAACAACTCCAAACGCAAGAGTTATCAACAGCTCATGGATATGGGAGAAAACAACTATACCCAGGAGAACTACGATAAGTACTGTGACTGGTGGGGTGTTTACTTTCTGCAGACTACCACCAAAGACCCGGCTTCGACCGTCTACTCCGACTATAAAGGCCGCTGGTCTATAGAAACCTACAACAATTACGTTAAAAATGATGCCGATTTCAACGACCTGAAGATCCAGGATTACTATGTACAGCATGGTTTCGACTTCATCATGCTGGTCACCGGGATCATTCACGAGAAACTGAATGAAGCGGTCAAGCTGATCAACAAATCCAGCGTGTCCATCTTTGATGTGCTCATAAAGGCAGGGCACATGAGGATGGTGAAGCGCGAGGAGAGCTGGCAGTTGCATAACACTCGAACCAAAGATCTGGCTTTACTTGAGGCAATGGGCTTTGTTCCTGAAAAATCCTACCCTCTATGAGTCAAATCTTTGCTCATATGTACAGAAACATCAATGACTGTG
>CADABA010000069.1 GCA_902785985.1 uncultured Lachnospiraceae bacterium | reverse complement strand
ATGCCTGATAATGAAGAAATTCGCAAAGAAAAAATGAGAAAGAAACGCAGGGCAGAGAGAAGGCGGAAGGAACGGCAGCGGGCGCTGGTCGCCAGGGCCGTTACGCTCGCTCTCCTGCTGGTCGTCCTTGTCGCGATCATCGTGGTCGCGATCCGTATATCCAGAAAGGATACTGTGCCGCAGGATACGGTCACTGACACGGTCGTGACGCAGGCCGCGACTCCCGATACCCAGAACGCGCAGCAGAACACGCAGAATACGCAGAGTACGGCGGAGACTACGGCGATTCCAGAGCAGCCTCAGCAGACTGCGGAAGTTCCGCAGCCGGTCGTGACTGTCCCGACGACAAAGGAAGAGGCTCTTAATCTTGCCAGATTTCAGGCCATGCAGTATGACTATGACAAGGCGATCGCTACGATCCAGGCTTTCGGCGGATATGAGTCAGACGCGGACCTGATGAATGAGATCAGTTCGATCACGGCGCAGAGAGATGCCTGCACGGCTGTCGATGTGTCGAGGACGCCGCATGTATTTTTCCATTCGCTGATCAACGACTCCCGCGGACTCATCGCGTCCGCGACCTGCACCGAGGACCGTGTGTCAAAGAACAATAAGGCGATGGCGACGGTCGGAGAATTCAATCAGATGATCCAGGACATGTACGAGGCCGGTTATGTCCTGATCAGTCTGGACGATCTTGTTGTGAAGACAGTCAATGAAGACGGTTCCGTCTCCATTGCGAAGAATACGAATCTGTATCTCCCGGCGGACAAAAAACCGCTCATCATGTCCGAGGATGACCTGAGCTATTATCATGCATATGGCGAGAACGGAGCACAGGGCTATGCGGATAAGCTGGTGCTCGATGAGAACGGGCAGGTCAAGTGCCTTTTCACCGATGTGGACGGCGTGCAGAAAATCGGGGATTATGATATGGTCCCGTTGATCGATACATTTATCCGGGAACATCCGGATTTCTCCTACAGGGGAGCAAAGCCGACCGTTGCCCTTACCGGGTACAACGGCGTGTTCGGCTACCGCACGAATGACTACTATAAGGAAGGTCCGGACGGCGCGGATCTGAATCAGGCCCAGAAGAATTTCCTCCTCGAGCATCCGGAGTACGATTATGATACCGACTGTGCGGAAGCGAGAAAGATCGCGGAGGCGATGAAGGCGAACGGCTGGACTTTTGCAAGCCATACTTACGGACACAGAAATGCATCGGAATCCTCCGCGGAGGCGCTCATGAACGATCATGAGAGATGGAAGATCGCGGTCGAGCAGATCGTCGGTCCGACGGACAAGATCATCTTTGCATTTGGCGCGGATATCGGTCCGGTAAACGGATATACGGCGGAGAACGAGAAGTTCATGTACTTTAAGAGCCAGGGCTTTAATATCTTCTGTAATGTCGACGGCAATATCGGCTGGACGGAATTCGGTGACAACTATGTCCGCACAGGACGTGTTGCCCTCGACGGCGTCAGTATGTACAATGCGATGACGCCCGGGACACCGTCCCATGAGACGTATGCCTATGACTTTGAACAGCTTGGTATTTATGATATCGCGTCATTCTTTGACCCGAACAGAAATACGGCGTACTGCCTGAGCGAATCATAAAAGGAACGGACAGATCCGGATCATAAGAGAAATCAGGGTGAGAGTGTGTGTCCCCCGAAATCATTTCGGGCGGATCATACTCTCGCTTTGGACAGATTACGGATCAGAAAAGCGGCCTGTAATCTGATAAAAATATTTTTTAAAAATTCTATTATAATTAGGCACGACAGATACGGCCGGTTGGTCAAGCGGTCAAGACGCCGCCCTCTCACGGCGGAAACAGGGGTTCGATTCCCCTACCGGCTATCTGAAAAACCTCGGATTTATTCCGGGGTTTTTTCTTTTTTAAAACACAGAATCTTTTTGGCTGAAGTCATGCGCGGTCCCCCCGGCTGGCGCAGGACCTCATCAGAATCGGATAATTCCCTGCAGCCGCAGATCTCTGTCGGATGCGGAAGTTCTTGATTTCCGGAAGACCAGTCAAAAAGCGGGAAACACTTCCCGGATTTCTTCTCTGATGCAGAATTCTTTCTTGGCAAACCTTTCTTTGTCCGTACGGACACACTCTCACCTTTCAATTGAATAACTGCCGGGTCATCGGGAAACTTCTGACGCACGGGGACTGCGTGAACAATGCATACAGTCTCCTTTGACGGACAGCGTTTCTCCATTACCCGGAATCCTTGCGGAATTTTTTCTTACGGACCGCAGCGGTCCCGTACGCAGCAGGAATACTTTGCGGACAGGCACTGACTTGCAGGGCTTTTTGTGTACTTTGCGATGGCCCGGTGTCTTTCCGCTATCTTCAGGCTGCATTTTCCGTGGAATCGCCGCCGGTGCTGCAGATCGTGAAGGATGCGGAGATGAGCGCAGAAATTCTCAGGTACATCCCTTTTTCGATCTGTGCACGAGGCGATCAATATAAAGAGCAGCTGTCCGGTATGACAGCTGTCAAAAAAAGGAGAAAGGAGTGTGTTATGAAGAAGAGAATTGTATCTCTGCTCTGTGCGGGGCTGCTGGTCTTCTCGGAACCGTACCCGACACTGGCTGCGCAGTCTGCCGGAACGGAGGCGATAACGGATCATTCGGAAGAAGTGCCCTGCGCCGCCGATGACAGCAGGTCCGGAGATGAGAGCAGCCCCGGGAGTGAGGATGGCTCCTCGTCGGAAAAGATTGCAGGATCCGGTTCCGGGGAGGGGGCGGAGAACAGTCCCGGGGACAGAGAGGAGAGCCATTCGGAAAACGGGGCGGATGGAGATGGAGCAGCGCATGTCCGGGAGGATGAAGCTGCCGGAGAGCAGCCGGATGATGGAGCCGGGATAAAGAACCCGGGAGGAGAACCGAACGATACCGCATCTGCCGCACAGAGCCAGGATACTCCGGAAGGCGGTGCAAGGATCCTGAGTGAGGAGGAGACACAGCGGGGGCTTGCCATGCTGATCGCCTCTCAGGCAGGAGTCGATCCGGAGATCGATGCGAATGTGAACGCGGCGGAGGTCATCGCGGAGGTCGATGCAGGGGACAGAGGTCTTCTGCAGGCTTCGGAGAATGTCCTTACAGACCATCAGACGGGCAGCACAGCGGATTATGTGCCCGGAGCGGCAGACGTCTCTGCTTTTGTCATCGCAAAGAAATATGACGGGAACGGCGATTTTGACGAGACGACAGACGAAAACGGAAATGACTCGTCCGACACGAACGGCATCGTGCGTACAAACGACAGCGTGACCTATACATTGGCATATTCTACGGCTCTCAGCGACGAATATCGGTGGAACACTCTGAGAAATGCCAGGATGTATGTGCAGTATGTCCTGCCCGTGAGTTCAAAAGAGGCTTCTTTTGATACGGGAGCGATGGGGAGCTGGCTTCGGGACCCGGTCATCTCAGAGGATGCCGGCCGGCAGGTCCTGACAGGATGGAGAGCGATCCCGGACAATTCGGACGGATACGGGATTCCCGGCGCGGGAACCGTGAACTGTATTATTAACGTTCTCGATATGGAGAACGGGGCGATGCTCTCCCCCGAATTTTATGCCTGGATGGATGACGGGGACAACAGCGTACTTCCGGGCAGCGCTGTCCGCTGTACGGAAGAGTACGGGATCACTGCAGACTGCGCTGTGACCTGCGGACCATACGCTTATGTTGAATATGTGAGACTCGGTATGAGCGACAAGGTCGCCGGCGAGTATACATACAGAAGCTGCGACTATGCTGACGGTAGCCATCCTGCATTTCCCGGCAGAATGAAGACCTTTGAATACTCTGTGATCTGGGGAAAGCGGAACGGCCAGATCAAGGGATGTGTTCCTTTCTCGAACGATATGGAGATCAGCTGGGATCTGGATCTGCTCTCCGGGACCGATCTCTCCGGAAAAACTTCGAGAGCCGGTATCGGGGGGATCCGAGCATATGGAGAGGAGACCTGCTGGTACACGGATCCGTTCGAGGAAGCGCAGAAGTGGGTTCCGGAGGATGCGGAGGACCGCGGCTTCGGCAGTGTGAATGTCGCAGGGTATAACGGTATTTCCGGATCCGGGCAGGAGCTTACCGGCTCTTATACCCTGAGTCTCTCGGGATGCGATGCGGACCGGATCCTTTCAAACGGCTATCCCTATGTGCTCTCATCCGGTCTTATCAATGTCTGGCAGGAACAGGAGCAGGTGAAGGAAACGGACCAGAGCGGAGGTACTTATAATGCGGCGCTGTCTACTTCACGTCTCACAGTGAGGGACGGAAACGGACACACCGCCATCCACAGCCAGGAGGCAGCGGCGCTCGTCAGCAATACACTGAGCTTCGGATCTACAGCTTACCGCTATTTCAGCCCATGCGCGGACGTTGTATCGGAGGGAAGGCATTCTCCCGGTGATTTTCTCGCTTCAGTCTATACCGCGGTCGACGGACGTATAGGGTACGGCGAAGATTTTTGGGCAGGGATCAATTATTCTGCTCTGGCCGGGACGGAACAGACATTTCTCACACAAAAAGGGGCAAATATGTTCCTTCTCTACGACAACCGTTATTTTTCGCTGGGGCAGACGCTGCTTGACGAAAATGAAGTCCGGCTCAGCTGCTCCAGAACTTATTCGGGGAGCAATGTTTCCGAATCACTGTCGCCGTCAGTCAGATTCCTGTACATCACAAAGGCGGACGGATCCTGCTGGACGGACGAAGGAGAAATACAGAGTCTGGATCTGCATTCTGCGAACGCTTTCCGCTATTTTTCCGATTATTCGGATATACCGTCCGACTGGGAAGTCTGCGGGATCTGTGCGGAGATCAGAGATCTTGACAATACGGAATCCGGCTACTGGTACGGTGAGGCGATGATGCTCAGGCTCAGCCAGAAGAATACTGTGACTGTCAATACATCCTATATGTACACCGGGGCTTTTGAGAGCAGCCCGGATGCAGACGTTGCCGGGGAGAGTTATATTTCTTCTTCCGTCACAGAAGGTGTCTACAGTCAGCCTCATATGTATACAGGGGGAATGTCGATCCAGACAGACGGACGTGCTTATGAGAAGGCGACGTATGATGATGGGATCATGAATGAATTTTCAGGTGATATCCCGAATGAGTACAGTTTCGGGAATACGGTTCTTGTCGTGGGACCGCGTTACAGCATCAGCAAGAAATTTGCCCATAACGGGTCCGAGTCAGAGAATTTTATTCCCGCAGACGGACAGACGAGGGCGGTATTCCTTCTGGAACCGCAGATCACGGGAGAGCTTACTGCCTCGGGGCTTTCGGCTCTCATCGAGGATCCGGGTGTTCCGGGCCTGTCTCTGCAGGCAGTCTATATCGGAGGAGAATTTACACCATCGGAGGCATACGGCGGCTTAGGAGGAAAGGAAGAAGATTTTACCGGTAAAAAGATGATACCGGGGGAGGAGTTTTCCCTCTCTGAGGTCCTCGAAGATGCGCCGGGTTCTGTCCTTTTTGAGGAGAAAGAAGGCGGATTTACGGTGCGCTTTAACGGGTTTGAATCCGTGCACGGACTTCCCCGTCTCTATGCGGTCTATGATCTTGCCGGAGAGGAGCAGAAAAGCGATTACGTGCTGACGAATACAGCTTCGATCAGCGGGGACTGGAGAATTCCGACGGAGGACGGAAAAACAGCTTCCGCTTCCCTCAGAGTGACAGATATCACTGCGGTCCAGATCAGGAAGACAGTGGACAGAAAGGTCATTTATGATCCGGAGAACGAACTCCTGACCTGGGAGATCAGCGCGGAAAATGACAGCAGCACAGATATGAAATTCTTCCTGTATGATCATCTCCCGGAAGCGGGGGATGCATGCGGTACAGAGACGGCCGGTCCGGTTGCGTATGAACTTACCGGGATGCAGACAACAGGCGTTAAAGATCCTGTGTTCTCGGTGAAAAAGAGGGGCGAAGGAGAGACGTATGAGTCCTATAGCAGCGGGAATGTCACGGATGTGGCTGAAACAGGACTTCGCGGCGTCATACCTGCCGGAAAGACCGCATTCTGGAAGATCTGCGTAAAGACGGATGGCGGAGCGAAGGGCGACTGGATCCGGAACAGGGCTGTCATGCAGTATGACACGGACGGGGACGGCAGCGCAGGCGATGGAGGGAACGGGGATCCTGTAAATTCCGCAGATCCCGATCTTGTCGTCATCTCCAACCTTGTCGAGACGACGTTCGAGCCGGAGGAGCCCTCTGAGCCGGAAGTCTATAAGGAGGTCAGCCAAAACAGCTGTCATATCGGAGAAAAGCATACCTGGACGATTTCCGGAACGATACCGGAAGGCGTCGGTGGGAAAAATATCCGCTACAGCTTATCGGATGAGATCGACGCGGAAAAGAAGCGTCTCAGCTATGAGGGGAATCTTGTTGTTCGGATCGCCGAAGCGGAAGTGGTCACAAAGAGCAGGTTCGATGTGAGGACAGGAAAGGATGCCGAGGCGCTTCCGGAGCTTATTTCCGGAAAGGTGATCGAAGTCCTGACAGAGGGAAAGGATTATACTGCGGCAGAGCCGGAGAAGGGAACCACGGGAGGCAGCCTCTCTGTGGACATCACAGAGCAGGGCAGAAAAAAGATGGCAGAGCACACAGGGTGCTGTCTGCAGGTACTCTTTGACACTGCCATAAACGAAAATGCTTTTCTGAACGGAAGCGGAGCGGGGACGCTTATCCCGAACGATACGGAGCTTCATTTTGAAAATAAAGGGACTGTGAAGGTTAAGAAAAATCCGTACACGCCATATGTCTATACCGGGGAAATTGCTGTGCAGAAGGTTTCCCAGGAGACAGGTGAAGCACTGTCCGGAGCAGAGTTCACGCTCTTTTGTGCGGAGGGAACACTCACGAAAAAGCCTGTTTTACGGAAAGAGAATAAGAACGGCTCTCCGACTGTTATTACGCCGGATCAGGAGGCTTATGCAGACGGAGGGCTTCCTTATACCGCAGTATCGGACGCAGACGGGAAGGCGGTCTTTACTGGCCTTCGGGACGGTACGTATTATCTGCGGGAGACCAGGGCACCGGAAGGCTACAGCCTCAATGCCGGGGAAGCGGTCGTGGTCGTGAAGAACGGCCATGCCGAGGTCGGAACAGTTACGGCGAATGACTTTAAGAAGGGAATTCCTGCATTTCTTGCAGCGGGAGGAAGAGGCTTCGGTCTGTTTGTGTTCTCCGGCGCTGCCTTCTTTGCGGCGGGGATCGCACTTCTTTTCTCTGTCGGAAATCGGAAAAAAGGCAGCCGCGCTTCCATGAAATGACAGTCCGGCGAGGCAGGAACGCCGAGGCGTTCTTGCCGCGACGTGCGCGGCGCATCAGCGCCTTCCACTGCGCACGGCTGCGATCCGCCGTGCCTGAGCATGCGTAACAATGCTCCGGTGGAGCATTGTGCAGCTGAGGCTTTTATCTCAGTGGGAAAGACTCCCGCTTCTATAAGCGGGGGACAGATCAATATCCTGCTCGCCTCAGTGGTGAGTTACAATCCCCCACTGAGATAAACGCTCAGCTAACGCATGCTAAGGCACGCGAGGATGCGCTTTAGATTCGGTTTGGGAGATGTCAGCTTACGCTGACCCGAATCCCGCGCCAATTCTCGCGAGCGAGAATTGAATCTTCATCCTTTATCGCGAGATTATACTCACGATGAAGGCTGGTTTCACTTTGCGCGCGTATCTCGCGATTAAAATCACGAGTATTGCGCGATGAAGAATAAATAAAAAGGATTAGGCCTGACAGTCGACGAAAAGGATCAGGCCGGAAAGGACGTAATACATAGATGATCAGAAAAATATTCAGCCGAATCGCACTGGCTCTTTTTGGAACAGCGCTCATAGGGGGAATGATGCCGTCGGCCGTTCTGGCAGCAGGGGGATCTGCAGACGGCACGGTGACTGCGGGAGTCATTGATCCGGGAATGACAGGAACGATCACCATACATAAGACAGATGCGGAAACCGGAGAAGGAGTTGCGGGCGCAGGCTTCTCCATTGCACAGGTGGGAGAGATCACAACAGTTTCCGCCCCGGAGGGAACAGGGACCTATGTGACCGGTCTTGACAGTACATTGCAGGGCATTTTTGAGGGCTGCGGCGTAATGCCGGAAGCTGCGGACGGAGGTGCGGGGTATCGGATCGACGAGATTGCATCAGCCTGTGATACTGCGAACCGCACCGCCTGGAAGGAGCTCAATGCATTTTCTGCCGGGAAAGCATCCGCGACCGGAGTGACCGGTCAGGACGGGCTGTATACGGCGGAATCTCTGGTGCCGGGAGTGTATCTGATCTCAGAGACGGGGACTCCGGACGGGTATCTGCCGGGCAATTCCTTTCTCGTAATGCTGCCGGTCACCAACAGCGAAGATATCACAGTCGGCGGGCAAACGTACCCTGCCGGAACGGTATGGGTCTACGACATCGATGCCGCACCGAAAAATGTAAGCCCTGTGATCGAAAAGTACATTGTGGCGGATGACGGAGATACGCTCACTAAGAGCGGCGACTATTCGATCGGCGATGAGGTGCGCAAGGTGATCATAGCGGACGCACCCTGTCTGGCGGACGGGTATACGTCTTATGAGATCGCAGATGAGATGGATGAAACGCTCGTCTACAGGGAGATCTTTGGTATCTATATCGGCAAAAAGACGGACGGCGAACCGAAAATGTCTGAGATAGAATCGTTAAAGCAGATCAAGGCCGGTGATTTCACTGTAAAGGCTGCTGAAGACGGTCATTCATTCCGGGTCACGTTCGGGAAGAATGCGATCAAAACGCTGAATGCCCTCACGGAAGATTCCGCATGCTATCTGGTTTTCGGAACTGAGATCACGCAGGAGGCCGAGCCGGGAAAAGCGATGACCAACGAACCCTGGTACGAGATCGGAAATCATACGGGAAAACATAAATTTGTCGGAAATAAGACGGAAGAATACACATATGGGATAAGGATTGAAAAGAGCGGTGTCAGTGATTTTTCAAAGGTCTCCTTTGCAATGGAGAAAGATGGAAAAACGCTCACATTCCTGAAGGATAAGGCAGGGAACTACTGCCCGTCGGTCTCGGATGACGCAGAGTCTGCTCTTGTCCCGGATGCGAATGGGCGGATCCTGGTAAAGGGTCTGGATGCCGGAAAATATCAGCTTCGTGAGACTTCCACGGAACCCGGGAAGAATCTTCTGACAGGACCGCTTACAGTCCAGCTGACTGCAAAATCGCCGCTCACCGGGGAGCTCAGGAAGGCTTCAGTCTCGGCGGGAGGAGTGACGAAAACGTTGAAGATCATCTCTCCGGGGAAGGGAATGGCGAAGGCGGTCGCCTGCCTCCCGGTCAATAATACGACGGCTCTGACTTTGCATACGGGAGGTGCCGGATATCTGACCTACGGAGTTCTTGCAGCCGTATTCTTCGGAGCTGCGCTCCTGATTCTGAAAAGCGCAGGCAGAAAAAGCGGAAGAAAGCGGTGAAGGGGCGCAGAATAAAGCTTACAGCAGGCTGCCTTCTCATGATTGCTGCGATGGGAACCGTTCTGTTCCCCCGCATCTGCGATCAGATCAGCCGGATCCGGCTCTTAAAGGAGGCATATGAAGCACTCGTTCAGGAGGACTGCGAAACCTATGAGGAGGCAGTCCTCTATAATGAGAAAATTGCCCGGCTGCAGGCGGAGAGACCATTTGCTTACGCAGGCGCGGAGGCAGGAGAACGGGACAAGGAGTATCTCTCGCTTCCCGCCGGCGGGAGTGAAACGCTCTGCTGGGTGGAGGTTCCTGCTGCGAATATCTATCTGCCGGTCGGGCATGGGACAAGAGAAAAGATCCTGGCTCGTGAGGCCGGTCATATGTACGGAACTTCGATCCCGGTAGGCGGGGATTCTGTCCATGCGGTGATCGCTGCGCACACAGGCCTTGCCGGAGCAAGACTCTTTACGGATCTTGCAGATGTACGGAAAGGGGATCCGGTACTCATCCATCTGGGAGCGAGGACACTCCACTACCGTGTGGACGCTGTGAATGTTGTGAGACCTGAGGAGGAGAGCCGGTATCTTCAAATCATCCCCGGCGAAGATTACGTTACGCTCTACACCTGCACGCCCATCGGGAAGAACACACACAGACTTCTTGTCAGGGCGAAGAGGAGCAGTCAGGAGGAGACGGCGGATGACAGGGAAGACGGGAAGGCAGGAATCATAGAGAAGAGGAATAAAGCATGGCAGCTGCTTTTTCTTGAAGGAGCTTCGGTCTTCCTGATTCCCGTCAGCCTGTGCGTCCTGGCGGGGAGAGGGGGCAGGAATTCCCGGTACAGAAACTCTGCGTAAACTATGAACAACAGGTAATTGCGAACCTCTGCCCGAAAGGAAACTGTATGAGAAATCTCCGGAAGACCGGTGTTTCGCGATTGCCTGACTACGAATAAAAAGGAGAGGAGGAAATCACCTTGAAACGAATAACTGTCGGCCTTGCCGGCGGTCTGATCCTTATGCTCCTCGCCGGAAAGGTGAATGCCTTTGCCGCCGGCGGCACAGCAGAATCCGGGCATGAAAGGACAGGCAGTATTACTATAAACTATTATGACGATGCGGACGGTAAGAAAAGTGTTTCCGGTGCCGGATTCCGCGCGGTGAAAGTGGGGGAGGCAAGAGACGGCTATGACGTGTATCCGTTCACTTCCCTTATCCCAGGCTTAACGATTGACGAGACGACAAAGGCATCGGACGCAGCAGAAAGTCTTAAGATATTTTTCGAAACAGGGAAAAGTCTTGTGACGTATGAACTCAAGACGGATCAGAATGGTCTGGCAGCTGTCTCCTCTGTTGAGCCGGGTGTTTATTTGCTGGAGGAGACTGCAGCGGCCGTACATCACAGAGCATCCGAGCCGGTACTGCTTACCGTGCCGTATATGGAGGAGGATGGAAGCGAGTGGAATTATGATGTCCGGGTCGCGCCGAAACCGGTCAGGACCGGCGATCTTAAGATCACAAAGACAGTCGGCGGAAATGCCGGAGACAGAGAAAAACGGTTTCAGTTCAAAGTCATGTTCGGGGAGAATGGACGTTTTCCGTATACTTCATCAGACGGGAGAAGCGGAAATGTGTCATCGGGAGGAACTCTGGAGCTTGCAGACGGTGAGAGTATTCTGATCAGCGGGCTTCTCGAAGGGACGGAATACACAGTGTCTGAGATCCGGGCAAATACGGATGGATATACGACAGAGATGAAGAACAATGAGGGAAGGATCGTCTATGGAGAGGCGGCGGACTGCAGATTTACCAACATTAAAAATTCTGTACCGCCGCAATCCGGAGGAAGCAGCCAGGGGAGCAGCCCGGGAAGCAGCAAGGCCGGAACCGTGAAGACGGGAGATGATACGGATGCAGTGATCCCTGCGGTCCTTTTCTTCACAAGCGGAGGGATCCTTGCGGCAGCAGGGCTTCTTTATGGGAGAAGACGCAGGCATTCCTGATAAAAAAGGCGGCTGCCGCATGAAGGTCGGAAGATCATGTATGGGTGGTGGTTATATCATCGCTTCTATATACATGTATTCTTCTGACCTGATGCGGCAGCCTTGTTTATTCTTCATCGCGCAATACTCGTGATTTTAATCGTAAGATACGCGCGTAAAGTGAAATCTGGCTTCATCGTGAGTACAATCTCGCGATGAAGAATAAAAGCCTCAGCTACACAATGCTCCACTGGAGCATTGTTACGCATGCTTAGATAATATGAAGTGACCTCACATTTGTAGCATCGTGGATTTACCTGTATACTA
>CADABA010000068.1 GCA_902785985.1 uncultured Lachnospiraceae bacterium | reverse complement strand
TGAGAGGAGGAAACTGACTATGATGATTCATCCGTCCTATAAGGAAATGATTGCAGCCGTTAATTCTGAGATTGAAGACGGTACCGTGCCGGTCGTATCGAGCCGCTACTCGATCGTTATGGCGACCTCAAGAAGGGCCCGTCAGCTGATCGATGGAGACGAGCCGCTTGTAGAGACGACACCGGAGGAAAAACCGCTCTCCATTGCGGTGGAAGAAGTTTATAAGGGCGAAGTTAAGATCCTTCCGGAAGAGACATAAAGACTTTTCAGGCGACGGGACGGGAGCGAAGAAACCCTGTCCCGTTTTCTTTATGAGGCGTGGTGATCTCCCGCGCAGATAACGGGTTTCCCGTCTCCCGAAAAAAGCCGGGCAGAAAGGACAAATGGAGGTTTTTATGAAATTGTATATGGTTTCCCTCGGCTGCGACAAAAATCTTGTCGATTCCGAGGAAATGCTCGGCATCCTTACCGAACACGGGTATGAGATCACAGATGACGAGTATGAAGCGGATGCGGCGGTGATCAATACCTGCTGCTTCATAGAGGAGGCCAAGACAGAGAGCATAGAGGAAATCCTGGGACTCGCTGACCTGAAGGAGACCGGGAATCTGAAAGTCCTTGTGGTCACGGGCTGCATGGCACAGCGATATAAAGAGGAGATCCTTGAAGAGATCCCGGAAGTAGACGCGATCGTCGGGACGACCAGCCGGGCGGGCATCGCGCAGGCGGTCGATGACGCATTTGCCGGGAAAAAGAGTATTCTTCTGGAGGATGCCAGCCGGGATGCGGACATTAAGACAAAACGACTGGTCTCGACCGGCGGTCACTACGCTTTTCTGAAGATCGCGGAAGGGTGTGACAAGAACTGCACTTACTGCATTATCCCGAAGATCCGCGGACATTACAGAAGTGTTCCCAGGGAAAAGCTGATCGCAGAAGCGAAGAGTCTTGCCCGCGACGGTGTGACCGAACTCATTCTGGTCGCGCAGGAGACGACGCTCTATGGACTTGACCTCTACGGGCGTAAATCGCTGCATGAACTTCTCGAAGAGCTCTGTCAGATCGAGGAGCTGCACTGGATCCGCATTCTCTACTGTTACCCGGAGGAGATTTATCCGGAGCTCATCGAGACGATCCGCAGGGAGAAGAAGATCTGCCGTTATCTCGATCTGCCGATCCAGCACGCTTCGGACCGCGTGCTGAAGCGAATGAACAGGCACACGACGGAGGCAGACCTCAGGGAACTTGTCGGTATGCTGAGGAAGGAAATCCCCGGAATCTTCCTTCGCACAACGCTGATCTCCGGTTTTCCGGGGGAGACGGAGGAGGATCATGAGCGTCTTAAGGAGTTCGTCCGCGAGATGAAATTTGATCGGCTCGGCGTCTTCGCGTACTCGCAGGAAGAAGATACTCCTGCAGCAAAAATGAAGGAGCAGATCCCCGAAGAGGTAAAGGAGGCGCGCCGCGGAGAGATCATGGAGATCCAGCAGGAGATTTCTCTGGCACGCGGGAAAGCCCGCATCGGGACTCGGATGGAAGCCGTGATCGAGGGAGAGCTTCCCGAAGAAGGTATCTATGAAGGCCGTACCTACGGTGACGCGCCCGGCGTGGACGGGTACGTATTTATCCCGAAGACTGAAGAGCTTATGAGCGGAGATTTTGTGACAGTCCGCATCACGGGCGCTTCCCATTATGATCTTACAGGAGAGATAGAAAATGAATTTACCGAATAAACTCACTGTACTTCGAATGATCCTCATTGTTCCGTTCGTCGTCTTTCTCCTTCTCGGCAAAGGTGAGGGGTGGATGAAATGGGCAGCGCTTGCTGTTTTCTGTGCGGCCTCTCTCACAGATATGCTGGACGGAAAAATCGCGCGCAAGTATAATCTCATCACGGACTTCGGAAAGTTCATGGATCCGCTCGCAGATAAGCTGCTCGTATGTTCCGCACTGATCTGCCTTGTAGATCTCGGAAGACTGCCGAGCTGGATCTGTATTATCATCATTGCCCGTGAGTTCGTCATCAGCGGATTCCGCCTGATCGCTTCCGATAACGGGATCGTGATCGCGGCAAGCTGGTGGGGAAAGACAAAGACCGTCAGTCAGATGGCGATGGTCATTCTCATGATCTGCAATTTCGATATTCCCTGGGTAAAGATGCTCACGACAGTCATCATGTACGCAGCATGCGCACTGACCGTGATCTCGCTCGTGGATTATATCGTGAAGAACAAGCAGGTGCTCGCATCTCAGAAATAAAAGGCGCGCAGCTCCTGAGGTGCGGAAATGGCGCATACTGTGCGGCGGGAACCTGCTCACACAAGTGTAATTATGCGGCCATCAGCACAGCGGGCTAAGGAGCATGAAGCGCAGGCGGAATGTGATAGACAAGGGCCCGATGAACAGGAATGCAAAAAACCCCCGGGCGGTGTGATCCTGTCGGAATGGTGTACAGGACCCGCCTTGAGATGTATGGAGAAAACAATTATTATGTCTGAAGGAAAGAACATCAATGCAGTTTCTCTCGAAGAGACGGCTGTCCGGCTGCTTCTTGAGAAGCATCTTACGCTCACAACTGCGGAATCCTGTACGGGAGGGATGTGCGCATCCCGGATCGTCAATGTATCCGGAGCATCCGGCACACTTATGCAGGGAATCGTCACTTACTCAAATGAAGCGAAGGAAAAATATCTTCACGTAAAGCACGAGACGCTCCTTCTTCACGGGGCGGTGAGTTATGAGACTGCTTACGAGATGGCCCGGGGCTGTGTCGATGTCTGCGGGACCGACTGCGGCATAGCGACGACCGGTATTGCCGGTCCGGGCGGCGGAACGCCCGAAAAGCCGGTCGGGCTCGTCTATATTGCCTGTGCGTTCAGAGACCGGACGGAAGTGAGGAAGCTGAACCTTAAGGGTGACCGGAGCGAGATCAGAATGCAGGCTGCGGACTGTGCGCTCAGGCTTCTCATTGAGACCTGCGGCAATTAAAAATCGTATTATCAGACAGGAGACATATTGTGCCCGCGGATGCCTTAAGGCACATGCGGCTGCAAGATCGTCATCCGAGGCCATGAAGTCAAATATCAAAACTACGTTTTGGCAGGAGGAGTATTATGAAAGCAGAGAACAGAGCTGTCTACATGAATCACAACACGCATCTTCTTCAGCTCGAAGAATATATGTATCCGCTGGTCGACCTTGAACAGCCGAATACATTCCGGAACCTGTTCCCTTATGACGAGATCCCCAAGATCGCTTTCAACGACAGGACCGTTCCCCACCATATGCCGGATGACATCTGGATCACGGACACGACGTTCCGGGACGGACAGCAGTCGAGGGCTCCGTATACGACGGAGCAGATCGTCACGATTTTCGACCATCTGCACCGGCTCGGCGGACCGCGCGGCAAGATCAGGGCCTGCGAGTTCTTTCTGTATGATAAGAAAGACAGACTTGCAGTCGAAAAGTGCATGGCGAGAGGATACAGATTCCCGCAGGTCACCAGCTGGATCCGCGCGAGCAAGAAGGATTTCGAGCTGGTAAAGTCGATGGGAATGCGCGAGACAGGCATTCTGGTCTCATGCTCTGATTACCACATTTATTATAAAATGCATATGACCCGCCGTCAGGCAATGGAACACTATCTCGGCATCGTGAAGGAATGCCTGGAGATGGGAATCAGCCCGCGCTGCCATCTTGAGGACATCACGCGTTCGGATATTTACGGCTATGTCATTCCTTTCTGCCTGGAACTTATGAAGCTGAGAGACCAGTACGGGATTCCGATCAAGATCCGCGCCTGCGATACGATGGGCTACGGCGTCAATTACCCCGGAGCCGTGATTCCGCGTTCCGTCCCGGGTATCATTTACGGTCTTATGATCCATTCCGGCGTACCTTCGGAGCTCATCGAGTGGCACGGACACAACGATTTCTACAAAGCGGTCACGAACTCCACTACAGCCTGGCTGTACGGCGCGAGCGGTGTCAACTGCTCGCTCTTCGGTATCGGAGAGCGTACAGGCAATACACCTCTTGAGGCGATGGTCTTTGAATATGCACAGATCCGTGGCACTCTGGATGGTATGGACACGACCGTTATCACAGAGCTTGCGGAGTACTATGAGAAATCGATCGGATATAAGATCCCTCCGAGGACACCGTTCGTCGGAAAGAGTTTTAACATCACACGCGCAGGGATCCACGCGGACGGCCTTCTGAAAAATGAAGAGATCTACAACATCTTCGATACGGAAAAGTTCCTGAAGCGCCCCGCTGAGGTCATGATTTCCAATACATCCGGTCTTGCCGGGATTGCGCATTGGGTCAACAGACACTATGACGTACCCGCTGATACAGTGATCGATAAGCATTCGGATCTGGTCAAGGGAATCAAGGCCTGGGTCGATACGCAGTATGAGAACGGCCGTGTGACCGTGATCGCCAATGAAGAGCTTCTTGATGTCTGCCGGGACGCAATGGGTGAACTGGGAATGCATCTTGAGCCGAAGGAATAAAAGAGGGGGATGATTATGGAAAAAATAAAAATGACAACACCGCTCGTCGAAATGGACGGAGATGAGATGACCCGTGTCATATGGCAGATGATCAAGGACGAGCTCCTCGCTCCGTATATCGATCTCAACACGGAATATTATGATCTGGGACTGAAGCACAGAGATGAGACGGACGACCAGGTCACGATCGACGCAGCCAACGCCAACATGAAATACGGCGTGAGTGTCAAGTGCGCGACGATCACACCGAACGCGGCACGCCAGAAAGAATATGATCTGAAGCGTCTTTATAAAAGTCCGAACGGCACGATCCGCGCTATGCTCGACGGCACTGTCTTCAGAGCGCCGATTCTTGTGCGCGGGATCGATCCTGTCGTCAGGAAGTGGAAAAAACCCATCACGATCGCGAGACATGCGTACGGGGATGTTTATAAGAATACCGAGATGCGCATTGATAAGCCCGGAAAGGCTGAGATCGTTTTCACCGCCGAAGACGGGACAGTGACAAGAAAGACGATTTTTGAGTTCCAGGGTCCTGGCGTCGTCCAGGGCATGCACAATCTGGACGCGTCCATTGAGAGTTTCGCGAGATCCTGCTTCGCCTATGCACTTTCTGTCAGACAGGATCTGTGGTTCGGAACAAAGGATACAATCTCCAAAATCTACGACGGCGAATTCAAGGCGATCTTCGAGCGCATCTATGAGGAAGAGTACAGGGAAGCGTTCGAGAAAGCCGGGATCATTTTCTTCTATACGCTGATCGACGATGTGGCTGCCCGCCTCATGAAGAATGAGGGCGGTTTTGTCCTCGCCCTTAAGAACTATGACGGCGATGTCCAGTCGGATATGCTGTCTTCCGCTTTCGGATCGCTTGCCATGATGACCTCCGTCCTCGTTTCTCCGCACGGTTATTTCGAGTACGAGGCAGCCCACGGAACAGTCCAGCGCCATTATTACAAGCATCTCGCGGGAGAAGAGACCTCGACAAATTCCGTCGCGACAATCTTTGCCTGGACGGGCGCTCTGAGGAAGCGCGGCGAGCTCGATGGAAATCAGGCGCTCTCAGATTTTGCGGATAAGCTTGAGAAGGCGACGGTCGAAACGATCGAGAGCGGGAAGATGACGGGTGACCTTGCCCTCATCTGCGATCTCCCGAAAAAGGAGAAGCTTTCCACGCTCGACTTCATCAAGGCTGTGCGGGAGACCCTCGATTCTATGATGTGAAGCGCGTATCTGCGAGCGGTGCCATTCGCACCTGTTTGGCAAGGACAGATACCCGGAAGGGAAAAACTGCAGGTCTGTATCGGTCCAAAAAGGAAATCAGATTAGCAGGTCTGTATCGGTTCAAAAAAGAAATCAGACTAAAAAGAAACGGCACTGTACATGGAAGAACTGAGCTGCACTGTCTTCCATTATAGTGCCGTTTCGTGATCATGAGGTAAATTTATTCCTCCTGCAGTTCCTCCCACCGCTCATAGAGACCTTCCAGCTCTTCTTCGATCTCCGCTTTGCGGCTGCCAAGATCCATGCACTTCTGCGGGTCGCTTGCGACTTCAGGATCGAGGAAGAGCTCGTCGATGCCGGCATTTTCCTTCTCCAGAGCTTCGATCCGCGCTTCACAGCGGGCAAGGTCATTTGCGCGTTTGCGGATCCTTGCCTGCTCCTCCTTCTGTGCGATCCAGTTCGTCCGGGCATCCGTTTCTCCTGTCCGGGACGAGTCGCTTTTTGCGGGAGCGAGATATGCATTTTCCACAGTCTCTTTCTTCTCGAGATAGTAATCGTAATTCCCGATGTAGTTCAGGAGCTGACTGTGCGTGAGATCAAGGATCCTTCCTGCAGTCCGATTGATGAAATAGCGGTCGTGAGACACGTACAGGAGAGTACCGGAGTAAGAGTTCAGGGCGGTCTCCAGGATCTCCCTGGACTCGATATCAAGATGGTTGGTCGGCTCGTCGAGGATGATGAAATTCGCGCTCGAGAGCATGAGCTTGCAAAGGGACACCCGTGCACGTTCGCCGCCCGAGAGATCGCGGATATACTTCAGAACGTCCTCCCCGGTGAAGAGGAAGGCAGCGAGTGCAGTGCGGATCTTCGTGTTCGTAAGCTCGGGATAATCGTCTGAGATCTCATCAAAGATCGTCTTGTCCATATTGAGGACGTGCATTTCCTGGTCGTAGTAGCCGATCGCCACGTTTGCGCCGAGCACAAAGGACCCGCCGTCTGCCGGGATCACACCGTTCAGGATCTTGAGCAGGGTAGACTTTCCGGTTCCGTTGTTCCCGATGAGTGCGACATGTTCTCCTTTTTTGATCTCAAAGCAAAGATCACGAAACAGCGTCACGGATCCGAAGCTTTTTTCGAGATTTTCCACTGTGAGGACGTCTTTTCCCGATTCCACGCGGGGAGAGAAGCGAAGTGACATTACGGCATTGTCGGGGAGCGGCTTATCCGGCATCTCCATGCGGGCGAGGAGCTTCTCACGGCTCTCTGCACGCCGGATCGATTTTTCGCGGTTGAACTGCTTAAGCTTTGCAATGACGGCTTCCTGATGCTTCCGTTCCTGCTCGGCTTTCATATAGGCGAGATATTCGGCGTGCCGTATCTCTTCCTTCTTTTTGCTGTATTCATCGTAATTCCCCAGGTATGTACGGCAGGAGCCCCGGTCTGCCTCGATCACTTTGGTGACGACCCGGTTCAGGAAATAGCGGTCGTGGGATACAATGAGCACCGCGCCGCGGTAATTCAGGAGATATGTCTCCAGCCAGACGATCGATCCCATGTCAAGATGGTTTGTCGGCTCATCGAGCAGGATGATATCCGGAGCGGTGAGAAGGAGTGTGCCGAGAGCAACGCGGGTCTTCTGGCCGCCCGAGAGAGTCGCGACCTTTTTGCTGAAATCCTCCTCGGAGAATCCGAGACCCTTCAGCACTCCGATGACTTCAGATCGGTATGCGTATCCGTTCTGCCGGTCAAAAGCTTCCTGCATGGCAGCGTAGCGCTTCATCTCCGCCTCGAGTTCCTCCCCGGCAAGATCCGTCATGCGGTGCTCAGACTCGCGCATACCCGCATCGAGGGCAAGAATATCCTTTTTGACGGTCATAAGCTCTTCAAAAATGGTGTTGTTTCCTGTCAGATCCTGATGCTGGGCCAGATAGCCGATCCTTGTACCTTTCGCAAGTGTGACAGAGCCGGAATCGGCGGGCATCTCATTCATGATGATTTTTAACAGCGTCGACTTGCCGGCGCCGTTGATTCCAACAAGGGCCGCTTTCTCGTGGTCTTCTATATGAAAGGAGACTTCCCGGAGTACTTCATTTCCGGGAAAGGTCTTTGAAATTTTCTGAACATCTAAAATCATGGGCAACCTCCGAACATGGAAAGTATAACTGACTTTATGATTTATTTCCACCGGAAAAAACCTTTTGTTCAATATCCGGGCTTAAAAACATTTTGCTGCATCCGCCCGAAAAAAACATTTTGTTCAATTGACGAATTATAGAGGAACAAATATACTGTATTAGATAACATCCAACGCAGAAAGGCAGTTTAATGAATAAATTTTTGAATAATCTTGAAAGAAAAATCGGAAAATGGGCGATCCCGAATCTCACCACGCTGATGGTCGGATGCTATGTCGTCGGTTACATTCTCCATATGTTAAGCCCGCAGGTCTTCTCCTATATGACACTCGAACCGGCGTACATCCTGAGGGGACAGCTCTGGAGGATCGTGACATGGATCCTGATCCCTCCCTATCAGATGGGCGGAGATTTCATCGGAGGCATTTTCACCGTGATCATGCTGTTCTTCTATCTGTCGATCGGCACATCACTCGAACGCACATGGGGGACTTTTCGCTATAACGTCTATATCTTCGGGGGCATGCTGATCACATTTATCGCCTGTTTCCTGAGTTATTTTATTTTCACGGCAATTGGCGGCAAGCAGGTCCTGATCGGGGATTTCTTCAGCACATATTACCTTGTGATGTCGATGTTCCTGGCTTTTGCCGCCACTTTCCCGGATGCGAGAGTATATCTCTATTTCATCCTTCCGATCAAGGTAAAATGGCTCGGGATCCTGTATTTTGTCATGATGCTGTACGAGTGCGGCTCGTATGTCCGCTTTGTACTGAAGGGGAATCTGTATTATCTTGTTCCGATCATTGCATTTGTGGCATCGCTTCTCAATTTCTTCATTTTCTTCTTCTCGACGAGGGATTTCAATCACTACTCTCCGAAGGAAATGAAGCGCAGAAGAGATTTTCAGAAGTCACTCGACGCAAACCGTGCCCGGTTCGCTGAGAATGTGCGAAGCGTCCGCGAGCGTGAGAGTACTGTTTCCGGTCCGCGCACATCCGGAAAGACGGCAAGGCACCGCTGCGTGATCTGCGGGAGGACGGAGCTCACAGACCCGGAGCTCGAATTCCGTTTCTGTACAAAGTGCGAAGGAAATCACGAGTACTGCATGGAGCATCTATATACCCATAAACATATCATCACGGATCATGCGGGCTCTGACCGCGATTGATCCTTCCATGTAATCGCTTCTGCACTTTTATGGTTCATAAACTTTGGCGGTATTGTTTGTTTTTTATGAATAAGGAGAGTATGTAAATGAAAAAAACGAAAATCGTATGCACAATGGGTCCGCAGGAGGAAAATATTGAGCTCGTGAAGCAGCTCATTGAAGCCGGAATGGATGTCGCCCGCTTCAACTTTTCTCATGGAACGCATGAAGAGCAGCTGGCCCGCATGAATGTGATCAGACAGGCGCGGGAGGAGACCGGAAAGCCGATCGCCATGCTTCTCGACACCAAGGGACCGGAGATCCGTACCGGCCTCCTGAAGGACGGACAGAAGGTCGAGCTGGTAACGGGAAATGACATCATTCTTGCCTGTGAGGACTGTGTCGGAACAGCGGAGCGCGTGTCGATCTCTTACAGGGATCTCTGTAAGGAAGTCGGACCGGGTACGACCATCCTTGTCGACGATGGCCTTATGGAGCTTGAAGTAAAGGAAGTCAACGGGACGGATATCGTCTGCAGGATCAAAAACGGCGGCATGCTTGCCGAGAAAAAGGGATGCAATGTTCCCGGCGTGAGCATCGGTCTGCCGGCAGTCACGGAGCAGGACATCGATGATATCCTTTGGGGCATCGAGAACGGATTTGATATTATTGCCGCTTCTTTCATTCGCAATGCCGACGCGGTCCGCGAGATCAAGCAGCTCGTAAGAGAGCATGGAAGTACGATCCCGGTCTATTCAAAAATCGAATGTTCGGAAGCCCTGGATAATATCGATGATATCATCGAGGCTTCTGACGGTATCATGGTCGCAAGAGGCGACCTTGGTGTAGAGATTCCGTCTTACCGGGTACCGCACATTCAGAAAAAGATCATCCAGAAGTGCAACAAGGCATATAAGCCGGTCATCACGGCGACGCAGATGCTGGATTCCATGATCAGAAATCCCCGTCCGACCCGTGCGGAAGTCACGGACGTGGCCAACGCCATCTATGACGGGACAGATGCGATCATGCTCTCCGGTGAGACCGCAGTCGGAAAGTATCCTGTGGAGGCAGTCACGCTGATGAGCCAGATCGCTGTCGATTCTGAGGCTTATATGGATGAACG
>CADABA010000067.1 GCA_902785985.1 uncultured Lachnospiraceae bacterium | reverse complement strand
AGATCGGAGAAATCCCGGTCGATTTCCAGGACCGGCTGATACAGGAAGACCTGCTGATCCTACCCTGACTGCGGGAAGTCGAACGTAAAAAACAAAGTAATAAACGATGATCTTTTATTCCGCATATCTTTCCAGAACTCTGCGGATCTTTACAAAGTCTACACTGAACTCCCCGTCCGATATCATAAGCGGCACCGTGTCGTCAAATGTAAAGCTGGCGGGGAGTTCATCGTGCTCAAAATCATACACGGTAACTTTTCGGCTTTTCGGATCAACGATCCAGTATTCCCGCACGCCTGCCAGCCGGTACTTATTCAGCTTTCGGAACATATCGTGATAGCGGCTGGATGGGGACAGGATCTCAACGATAAAATCCGGTGCTCCGTTCACCCGTCTTTCGTCGCGGTCATCCTGATTGCACACAATGAGAATATCCGGTTGCACCATCGTGTCATCATCATTGTCAAGACAGACATCAAGCGGCGCAATATACAGCCTGCATGCAGGATGTGAGTCCACGGCTGAACTGAGCTGAAGCGCGATCTGCATAAGAATGGTCTGATGTTCTTTCGTTGGGGCGGCCATGTCGTAGAAATACCCGTCAATCAGCTCTGTCCTTCGATCATCCGGCAGGGCGTAATAATCCTTCAGAGTATTCTTTCCCTGTTCTGTGCCCTCTCCGTATACAGGCTGAGGCTCCCGGATTCCCCGGACAGGCTGTCTTCCATATGAGCTGTAATTCTTTCTTACGTCTTCCACCGGTCTGCCGCTGTCTTCAGAAAGCACCTTCCCGATTGCTTCCACAGTCTTCCGACGCGGCGCTTTCGTAAGACCGGCAAAGAGTTTCTGCACTGTACCGAGCGGTACCCCGCTTTTTTCCGCTATCAATTCATTGGTATACCCCATTTCCCGTTTCCGGTCCTGCATCTCCTTGATCGTCATAACTCCCTCCGGTCTTTAAGAGCTCTCTTTTACAGCTTGTCTGGATCCTGTTTTTTAAATTCCTCACTCTAAGGATATTATATTTCCTTTCTTTTTTCAACCGGTTTATTTCCTTTTTTAATTACATATCATTCATTATTTGAGCATCAATACCTTCAGGCTGCAGTATCAGGGGCGCCTCGATGTTTCTGCCCATTCTTTATATGTTTTTTTCACGTCCTTCGTAAAATAAGCAGACATCTCACGGCTGAAGTCGCGAGTATTGCGCGATGATGAAGAATAAATCGAGCCGGCATGCCTTCAAAGGGAGCAAAAGGAGACATGCCGGCTTCTTTATGGTTTGCTGCTTTAGAAAATTTCTTTCACGACAGGCGATGACTTTCCACGTCGATCACGGCCTCACCGTCCGCAAAGAAGGAAATGCCATCGGCGGCCAGATCTGTAAAAAGCACTGCAGACATCACATATCTGCCGTCATTAATAAAGACTTCCGCGCTGAAACGGTCAAGGATCAACCGGAGCGTGATCACCCCATTGCCGCTCCCTTCCACAAGGCACCGCCTCTGATGGACGATCGCCCTGCAGGAGCCCGAATATTTCCGGTCTACCTTGACGGTTTTTTCATGCGGCCTGAAGCTGACCGCTGTCCTGAGATTGTCCTTCTGAGCGAACCTCACCGAGAATTTGTGGAAGACCCGTTCCGGATCCGCCGGACGCACATGTATCGTCATGTCAATACACCTGCCGCGGACTCCTTCCAGAACAACGGTATCACCTGTCACGACCTGTACATCTTTACAGACCGTCGTGTCCCGGTACAGACTGCTGAGTTCACGGATCGGCTGCTGATACAGCCTGCCGTCTCTGATCGAAAGCTCCCGGGGAACAGTCATCTGCCCTGCCCAGAGCTCACTTTTGTTTCTGATCGCGCATGCGTCCCAGTTCTGCATCCATCCGATCATGATCCGTCTGCCATCTTCTGAGAGTATCGTCTGCGGCGCATAAAAATCAATGCCATAATCGATCGCCTGATCTTTTTCTTCCGTAAACGTTCCCGAACTCTCATCATAACTTCCTATCAGGCAGAGCGTTCCGTTCCCGTTGTGATACTCAAAACCGGAAGGCTGCATATCCTGCGGACTTACCAAAAGCGCATATTTCCCGTCAAGTTCAAAGAAATCCGGACACTCCCACATGGCTCCGAACCTGCCCTTGTTAGCGACAAGCACTTTCCAGTACTTCCAGTGCATGAGATCAGAACTCCTGAACAGAAGAATCGCGCCTGTCTGGTCTGCCGTGCAGTTGGCTGCCGCGCAGATGTATGTCCCGTCAGATGCCCTCCAGATTTTCGGATCCCGAAAATGGTAACGGTTTCCGCCCTCCGGAAGATCCGCTTCAGTGAGCACCGGATTTCCGCTGTATTTTTCATAATCGACGCCATCACCGATCGCAATGCACTGCGCCTGGATTCCGCCCTCTTCGTCCTGGATTTCCGGAGCCATTCTGACGGAGGTGTACATGATCGCATGTTTACCATCCTCCGTCTGAATGGCACTTCCTGAAAAGCATCCCAGGTAATCATACAGCTGGTCAGGCGCAAGTGCTGCGGGCAGATATTCCCAGTGGAGAAAGTCCTTGCTCACGGCATGTCCCCAGTGCATCGACCTCCACTCGGAAGCATATGGATAATACTGGTAGAACAGATGGTAAGTGCCGTTATAAAAACTAAATCCGTTCGGATCATTCATCCACCCGCAGCGGGGAGTAAGGTGAAACAGCGGACGTTGCTCCGGCAATATTTCTTTTTCATATATTTCTTCGTAGCGTCTCGCATCCCTTAGTGCCTGGCTTATCATACTTTTTTATTTCTGCTCCTGTTCATAGAAAGCGTCGAGATACTTCTGGAAAATTCCAAGATAGTCATTCAACTTGTAGGCATCAAGTTCGCTCAGATAAGCATCCCAGTCGCCGTCTGTGAATCCGTTCATGATCCAGTCTGACTTATGCGTGTTGATGCACTTTGAAATATCCGCCTGAAGGTTGGACAGGCTCTCCGTGTCTTCTCTGGTCATGAAAACATTCGGATATACATATTTTGTATGCATATCAGGAGTATAGATGTCCTTGATCCAGTCAAGTCGATACTGCGCATCATCCGGGCAGGTCACATAGACACCATAGTACTCATCAAGGATTGCCAGCGGTCCGCCGACAGCTTCCGCTTCACGAACCTCGACAGGAGAAGCATCGCCAAGCGGTGCATGCTTCAGCATCTTCTCGCCCTGCGCATTTTCACCAAGCTCGAAGATATCGAATTCATCGTCCTCACCGTATGTACCCCAGTTGTTCTGCGGAGACTGGAACGGATCATACATCTGGTCGATCCATGCGCAGATAAGCGCAGGCTGCTTGGCGACAGCTGTAACTACACAGCGTCCTCTGTCATATCCGCTCGTGAACGAACCGTTCTGCGGTGTCAGATTCTTTGTGTCAGCCTGCAGCATCGGAAGCGGAACAAAATCTTCAATATTGTCAATATTTGCAACGTCCCATGAGAAGCAGACGCCGTAACGATGGGATTTGCCCTTGGATACGTATGTAGACCATTCCTGGGTGAAAGCTTCCGGATCGATCAGATTCTCTGTATAGAGCTTGTGGAGCCATTCGATACCGTCTTTATAGCCCGGCTGTGTTGCCGCGCAGATGACCTTGAGATCATCTGTTACCGCAATGTGTCTGCCCTTGTCCATATCTCCGTAGCCTTCGCCGAAACCGTTGATAAGGACAGCCGGGTCCTGATCTCCGTCATTCACGATGCAGGACATCGGAATGATCGAGCCCTCGATCCCGAACTGTGCCTGCAGTTCAGATGCGTGGTCGCGGAATGCAATCAGGGTCTGCTCGAACTCATCGACTGTACCGGGCATCGGAAGGTTGAGGAAATCAAGCCACTTCTTGTTAATGAACGGCATGTTGCCGATCGTCTGGATCGCTGTCTTCTCGGATCCGAGCTGTTCGATCCACGGGAACGCCCAGATGTGTCCGTCCGCATCCGTGGACATAATTCTGTATTCCGGATATTTATCAAACACCTTCTTGAGATTCGGCATATAGGCATCAATATACCCTTCAAGAGGAATGATGATTCCCTGATCCGCATATTTGAGCAGGTCCGTGTCACTGAATCCGGCAGTAAAGACGAAATCACTCAGGGTCTTCGGATTTGCCATGGCAAGGGAAATCTTATCACCCCACTGGTCTCCCTGGATCGCATCCCATTCCACATGAACATTGGTCTGCTCCTCAAGACGCTTAAAGATCGTGCGCTTATTGGGGTCAGATTCCGTGTTGGCCGGATAGCTGATCATGCCTTTGATCGTTGCTGTCTCCTTCAGCGGGAACTGAAGGCTCTCAGCATCAACTTCCTGCACCTCGCCGTTGTTCAGCTCTGCTCCGCCGCCTCCGCAGGCAGCTGTTGTAAGAACCATACCTGCCGCAAGGGCAAGGGCCATTACCTTTTTGAATACTTTCTTTTTCATGTTTGACCTCCTTAGTCAATACACACTTCTGTGCAAACAGGTTCCTGTTTATCCTTTAACGGACCCCACCATAATTCCGCTGTCGAAATACTTCTGGAAGAACGGATACATGATAAGGAGCGGAAGACTGGAAATAATAATGGTTGCGTACTTAAGAAGTTCCGCAAGCTGAGCTCTGGCTGCTGTACTCTGCATATCCGAGATCATACCGGATTCCGGCTGGTTCTGGATCAGGATGGAGCGGAGAACGAGCTGCAGAGGCTGCTTCGCACTGTCGTTAAGGTAAATCATAGCGTCAAAATAGCTGTTCCACATACCGACGAACTGCCACAGAGCAAGAACGGTAATGACCGGCGTACACACAGGAAGCAGAATCCTGAAGAAATACGTCAGTTCATTTGCACCGTCCACATCCGCAGCCTCCCGCAGTTCAGACGGTATGCCCTGATAGTAGCTCCGCGCGATGATCATGTTCCAGACGCTGAACGCACCAGGCAGGATGATCGCCCACATACTGTTCAGAAGTCCCAGATTACTGATCAGCAAGTAGGTAGGGATCAGTCCGCCTCCGAAGAACATGGTAATCATGAAAAGCGTGTTGAAGAGACCTCTCCCCTTAAAGTCAGTCCTGGACATCGGATATGCAGCGAGCAGTGTTACGCCGACGGATACGACCGTAAATACAACGGAATAAATGATCGCGTTGCGGAAACCGACCCAGATCTGGCTGTTGGAAAGGACACGCTGGTACGCAGTCGTCGTCCACTTATCCAGATCGAAGGATATGCCGGAATTCTGCAGTGTAATGGGATCCATAAAGGAAGCAATGACGATGTAGATTATCGGAATGATGATAGCAATGACAAAAAGCCCCAGCAGAAGATATCCTGTCAGAAGAAGCAGTTTGTCAGAAAGCGACAGCTTTGAAAATTTAACCTTTTTCATCTCACACCTCCAGCTTACAGTCCCTTGCCGTCGTTCATCTTTTCGACGATCTTGTTGACCGCGATCAGCAGTATGACGTTAATGACCGTATTGAACAGACCTACCGCTGTCGAGAACGAATAATCGCCGTCCAGAAGACCTTTTTTGTACACGTACGTCGCGATGATCTCGGATGTCGACAGGTTCAGGTCCGTCTGCAGTGCGTAGGCTTTTTCAAAACCGATGCTCATGATATTACCTGCCTGCAGGATGAACTGAATGACGACCATATCCTTGATCGCAGGCCATTCCACGACCTTGATCTGCTGGAAAATATTGGCGCCGTCCATGATGGCCGCCTCACGCAGTTCCTGGCTTGCGCCTGACAGCGCGGCGGTATACATGATGGATGCCCATCCTGCACCCTGCCAGATACCGGACATAATGTAGATCGTACGGAATGCCCCCGGCATCGTCATAAAGTTGATCTGAGTCCCCAACATGTGGTTCAAAGGACCGGTGACGGACAGAAGGATACGGACAAGTCCGCAGAGAACGATGACGGAAATGAAGTTCGGAAGATACAGGACTGTCTGTACTTTCTGCTTGATTCCGTTGGATTGGATCCGATTCAAAAGAAGGGCGAGCAGGATCGGAACCGGGAAGCCCCAGAGCAGACCGTAAATACTCAGTTTCAGTGTATTCGCAAGATATCTCAGGAAATCCGGCGAAGAAAGAAACCTGTGGAAGTATTTAAAGCCGACCCATCTGCTGCCCATTATTCCACGGATCGGGTTATAATCCTGAAAAGCAATCAGGATCCCGCCCATCGGAAGATATCGGAAGATAATTGTCAGAAGCAATGCCGGCATAAGAAATAAAACATACAGCTGCCAGTGCTGTCTGACATACAGCATTGTTTTTCGCATTTTCTGCAATCCTCCATAAAATGACTGTAGTTACCCGGTAGAAGTTTGCAAATGAGGCTGATTGCGGCCGCTCTGTCATCCCCCCTGCTCTTCCATCTGTACAATAGAATTTTATATCACACCATCCATTTACACAAGTTTTATATGGTGCATTTGCACTATTAAATTCAAGATTGTTGCAATTGCACTATTTCAGGTGTATATATTTATGCATTTCGGATATGGATTCTTGAATAAAAAGAGATTAAAATAAATCAACGTGCGCACCTGTAACTTGTGCAGTCTTTACATTTGACACTTCGAATTCTCTATATTACAATTGACATGTGTCAACATTGCAATTGTCACGTTTCGGTGGGATTTGACAAAGGAATATCGCAGAACATTATGGCGAGGCGAATCCCGGATAAATGTCTCAATTGGTATATGAGAGCAGAAAACGTTCACAGATGTAAGCGGAGATTTTCCCTGAATTTCTGTTTTTCCCGAAGAGAATATGTAAGGACTGAAAAATGAGAGAAAGAGTTACGATCCAGGATATTGCAAGCGCATTAGGATTGTCGAGAAATACTGTCTCCAAAGCAATCAACAACACCGGGCCGGTCGCTGACAGTACAAGGGCAGCTGTTCTGAAAAAGGCTGCAGAAATGGGGTACAAACAATTTTCCTATTTGAAGGTATCCTCACCGGAGCAGGCCGAAAGTCCGATTTCAATGGATCTTATCGTAAATCCGGCTGCTGATTCAGGAAAAGCGAAATCCGGCCCGCTTCCGACGGGGCCGACTGAGATTGCTTTTCTTACGACCGGAAAACTTGACAACTCGCACTTCGGATCGCCCATGCTCGATCGGATCTGTCACGAAATGTCGCTTATCGGTTACAGCGTGACGATTTACCGCCTGCTGCCGGCAGATATCGCGGCACTGCGCGTGCCGGACGGTATCCGGCCTTCGAGAACAGCCGGTATTATCTGCGCAGAGCTCCTTGACCGGGACTACTGTAAAATGATGATTGAACTCGGATACCCGATCATTTTCGTCGATTTTCCCGTCTATACAGACGAGGAGACGCCTGATGCGGATATCCTGCTCATGGACAATGAGAAATGTATTACTTCTTTTATAAGGCAGATGAAGGATAAGGGATATACCCGATTCGGTTTCATGGGAAATATATTCCACTGCCGCTCTTTTTTCGAGCGTTACAGGGGTTTCAGAAATGCATTGGAAACGTATGGTCTCACATACGACCCTTCCGTATGCATTGCTTCAGAATTAAACAGATCTGATTTTGAAGACTATGAGACACTGATACTGTACTTGAAGAAGCGGCTGCACGAAATGCCGTCTCTGCCGGATGTTTTTATCTGCGCGAATGATTTTATCGCAACAGATCTGATCACGGCACTTCGCTGCCTGGGCAAACGCATCCCGGAAGATGTCATGATCCTCGGCTTCGATGATTCTCCGGAATCACGTATCATTACGCCCACGCTGTCCACGATTCATATCCACAGCCAGTCTATGGGTTATCTCGCCGTCAGGATGCTTCTTTCCCGTATAGCGGCGCCCGATATGTATTCTTATACGATACATGGGGAGACGACCCTGGTCCTTCGGGCTTCTACACAGCGGGAGCCCTGACAGGCAAACGCTGCTACATGTCAGTACAAAAGGAGACGTTATGAGAAGTCTGCTGAATCCCGAGAATCCCGTCATGCGCTTTTTGACGAAAATAGGTTATACGATCATCCTGAATATACTCTGGTTCCTATGCAGTCTTCCTGTCTTTACGATCGGTGCTTCCACGACGGCTCTCTACGCTGTTATGCAGAAACTCGTTCGCGACGAAGAGAGCGGCATCATCTCCGCCTTCTTTACAGCCTTCCGGCAAAACTTCCGGCAGGCGACGAAAGTCTGGCTCGTCCTTCTGGGAGCCCTGATCTTTCTTGGCGTTGACGGATACATTCTGCTGCATCTGCGGCATCTGAACGCATTCTGGACGCTTCTCACCGCAGTGTGGTTCGTCCTTGCGGCAGCCTGCACAATCGTGCTCCTCTACGTTTTCCCGCTGACGGCCAGATTCAGCAACTCGACGTTTGCCATGATACGGAATTCTCTGATGACAGGCATGCATTTCCTTTTATGCACTGTCCTGATCGCGTCCTTTCACTTTGCGGTTTTCTATATCATCATTTTCATCTATACGCCCGTTTGTTTTCTGGGAGAAGGACTGTGCGCGCTCTTCAGCTCATGGATCATGAACAGGGTCCTCCTGCAGCTTGAGATAATCTCGAACTCTCAGAACGCGCTGCCTGAGGAAACTGCAGAGGCCGAATGTACGGATATGCCTCCGATATCGGATGATGAGGACAGACAGGGATGAAGAATAAAAGGGAGTCGTAATTTATCATGAAAAAAACCGATCGCAAACTATCCTCGAAAATACAATATATATGGGATTATTACAAAGTGCCGCTTTTTATAGCGGCACTCGTCATCTACACTATCGGTTATATCGGCTTCAGGTATGCAACGCACAAGGATATTCTCCTTTATATCGCTGCCGTGAACACTCCCGTTGAGAAGGCAGCAGAAGAGTATATCCGCTCCTTTCCCGAGTCGGATCATGCGGCCCCGGATGCGGATGCTTCAGGCGAAAGGGGAAGAAAAAATGCTGATGTAAGCCTCGTGAAGGATCTCTATCTGGTCTCAGATCCGGACAGTGAATACCATCAGTATGTATACGCTTCACGACTTAAGATCCTCGCAGCCATTGAAGCGGAAAAGCTGGATATCGTTCTCGCAGACCGTGAGGCCATGGATGCATTTGCAGCCCAGGGGTTCCTCATGCCGCTTGAAAGTGTCTTTTCGGATGACCCTCAGATTCTGGAAAGACTTGAGACCGGGAATGTCATTCTGGAAGATAATCATCTCGATGTCCTGCTCGATGAATCCATTCCCTATGAGGCTGTCACAAAGGCAGAAAAGTCCTATCTGGATCTGTCAGGTCTGACCACACTTCCCGGTATTCCGGAAGACCGCCCGGTCTATCTGGGCATCATCGCCAATACACCGCGGCAGGATGAGGCCGCGGCCTTTGTGCGGCGTCTATTCGAGGATTAGGAAAAACTCCCCACATCCTTTACTTTAAGGCTCCCGGTACCCTCAGAGCCATCATTGTCATGCACTCTCATCCCATCGGCTGCACAAAGAGCCGCCTCCGGGTCCATATTGCAGATGAGGCGATAAAAGCGAACACTCTCTCCCATTCTCCGGATCAGTTCCATCGTTTTTCTGACCGCCTCTGCTTCGCCCGGTCTGTAGATCTGCTGGAACAGGTTCGCATAGACCTGAAGAAACGAAAGCTCCTCCACAGAATTCTCCTGCCCGCGTTCCAGCAGGCAGATCGCCCTGAGCGGAACGATCACATTTGTATTCATGAACTCCTTTCCAGCCCACGGAGTTCCGCATGCCTCACAATAACCGTCATGCACACGAATAAGGGGCTTATCTCCATTTACGACAAAGGAGCCCGGTATGTTTTCAAGCCACAGTCTCGTATGCGTCGTCTTGCCCGTTCCGGAAGGCGCCGTGAAAAGGTAGGCATGGCCGCCCGCAGCCACTACGGATCCGTGCATGAGAAAGGTGTCATAATCGAGCATTTTCGTGGCGATCTTCCGGTAAACAGCCAGCGTTTCCAGATACGGATCCGGATAGTTGACCGGCTTCAGATGTTCGAAAGCCGCCTCCCGGATCGCTTTCTGCCGCTCATAGTCGATATCGCTCTGTGAAATTTCAACCGTAAAGTCTGCCTGTCCTTCTTCCGTCAGGTGCCCTTTGCACAGTTTGTAAACTCCATCATAAATACTGTCAATTTCAATATGTATGTCTGCCAGACAGATCATAAAATGCATATACCTGCGCTCCTTGAGATTAATCACATCAACGACGCCTCTTTGTGAGTCGGTGCTTCACCCGTCGCGCCAGTCGCAGTCCTCTTAATATAAGGAACCGCACAGGATACGGCGCGCACCACAGGCGCACGTAAGCGCGATACCTGAAGTCTGTGTTTTTGATCAGCTTTCCGTTCCTCGATACACCGGTCAGAAGACCCAGGATGTTCTCGCGGTCTACGAGTTCACCGGAGACGCAGTTGTCCCCAACGATCCAGTATCTTCCGTCCGGCATGATCTTCAGGATGCGGTGCAGGACGTACGCTCCTCTTCCGGTCACTCCTTTTCTCCGGAAAAGGACTGCATCGAGCGGACGATAGGTGTCGGCCTTCTCAATTACCATGACGTCCTTTTCCTGTCGGATGAGCGGAAGCATGCTGACCCCAACGTTGGTATAAGCCAGCTTTCCGCTTCGTTCCAGTTCTTCTTCAAATGTAGTATACGTATACATACCACCCATGTTCCTTTATTCGTGATCAGGAACGCCCCGGTGTTCCTGCCGCGCAGATATTCACGGTCTTTATTATACACTGTGCAGGAGTTCGCTGTCCCGCCGTATTTTGAGATTTCCGCCTGCCGCAAAGCGGACCCCCGCGATCTGCTTCGCTGCCTGCTCTTTTCGTCTCGCCGCAAATTCATCCCCTGCTGCAGGGGAGATCAGCCTTCTGTTCCGCTATCGATATTATACATTCATCCCCTGCTGCGGAGAGATCACTTTGTATTGGCACAGCCCCTGTGCATTGTTATAATGAACGTATTCATCAAAAAACAAAAAAGGAGTAAAAAATGCTGAACGCTGTCTATTCCTCAATAGCACTGTTCTTCTGGCTGGTTTTTATCATATCCTTCAATATGGACAGAAGCAGGTATCGGAACTGTTATTTCCTTTTTGCCGCGCTCCTGACTTCAACCATAGCTCTGACATTCATAGCCGTAATAGGCCTGCTGATCGTACCGATCTTCCTGATCTGCAACGGGATCATCATGTTCAGACGCGAAGGACACAGTCTTTCCAATCTGCTTTCCCTGTTCCTCGGCATCGGAATAGGATTTGGAGAGCTGGCAACATTTTTCGGTATCATTCTTCCGGAATTTGCAGGACCAAACCCGGAAGCAGACGACATTCTTCTCAGTGCCAGCATAATCAGTATTTTCATCGGAGCATCCGTCTTCTATTTTTCGGCTTCCTTCGTGGTCTTCATGCTGTACTGCGTCTTTCTGCAGGTCATACCGAAAAAGCGCGACTTCGACTATGTGATCATTCACGGCGCAGGTCTTCTGAAAGGGGACCGAATATCAAAGCTGCTTTCAGACAGGCTGGATAAGGCGATCGATGTCTATCACAAGGACCCGACGCCCCCCGTACTGATTCCATCCGGCGGGAAGGGATCGGATGAAAAACTTTCCGAAGCAGAGGCGATGGAAAAGTATCTTCTGGAAAAGGGAATCCCTGCCGACAAAATAATCCGGGAAGATAAATCGGCAACGACCTTTGAAAATCTCAGGAATTCAAAAGCAATCATCGATTCCCGGGCAGACAATAAATATACGGCCCTCGTGACCAGCAACTACCATGTTTACAGGGCTCTCAGGTACTGCAGGAAAATAGGCCTGAAGTGTACCGGTATCGGGAGCCATGTTGCCCTGTATTACTGGCCGAGCGCCCTGATCAGAGAGTTCATCGCCGTTCATGCAGAGAAGAAACATCTGATCTACCTGATCGTAGGATGGATCCTGTTCATGCTCCCCTTATTCCTGTTCTATTTTTCGAGCCTGTAATTAAGAAACCATAATATTCCGCCTGTATTGGTGTGGCGGCAGTCCGAAAAAAGGCACTGCAAAGGATAATCTGTCAGCGAATACGTCAGATGAACCTGTGCAGTGCCTTCTTTTGTCTGACGGATATATTTTACAAAAGTAAAATAAACAGAAATACGATTACTCAAGCCCCATGACTGATCACCAGACCTGATGCTTCCGGATCCTCAAGATACTCCCGAAGTGTACCGTAATTGTTGGTCACGCTGATCCTCACTCCATTTGCCGGAATTCCCTCGTATGCCTGATGATCCGGTATGTGATCATATGTCTTTACCTTATCGATGGCAGCCTGATCCTTCATGCAGTAAATCCCCAGACTGTAACTGTTGACGCCGGCGTCATACAGCGTCTCGGCCATCCTGTGATATGCCTTAAGGATTTCCTCTCTATCATATATCTTCAACAGTACGATGTTTATTCTAAGCTGATTATCCAACAGATAGTCCTCAATGGTGGTATTTCCGTCGTACCATTCATCCGTGAAATGGTTATAGTTACTGTCCTCCACCACTACAATTGCCTCCGGATAGACCGTATGCACTGTCCTGCATATGCGGTCATAGGCCTCGTCACCGTACTTCTGATATATATAATCGCTCTGCACCCGATTCTTGTCATCAAACCAGAATACCCTGATATCCCGATCAGGAAGTTCTTTGCATCTTGTGGTCACATCACACTTAACGCCTCCCGGGAACATCGCTTTCCTTTTGATGGTCAGGGTGATGCCATATCGATCTTCCACTGTTTTTACCGCCTGCTGTACATCAGAGGAAGTATTTCCTTTCGTCAGACCACATCCACCCAGAAATCCACTCATAACAGAAAACACCATGATCCCTGCCAGCAGCTTCCAGATTTTCAACCAATACACCTCCTCACATCAACCACGATGCTGCTGTCATTACGACACGGCAGCCATTACTATGCTGCCACAATTATGCTTCTCATACTATTGTACCATGGCCTCATCGTTTCCCCCACTGCGGAAATCATCAACAGACATTCATTTATTTTTTTATATGTTTGGTTGTGCAGATACTGAGACTTTCTGATATATTTACTAAATTTCCCCTCTCATATTTGTGGAACATGCTCATATTGATCAACAAAAAGTTGAAAAAAACGCAGGAAGCCTCAATTATTACAGAAACGTTACAAATTGTTAAATTCCTCTTTTCTTTTTTAATGTCAGTGCTATAATCTGACCCTTGAAAGGAGCGAATTTATGCTTAATAAGAAAATAACAAGTATTTTGCTTGCAACGTCTCTGTTTGCCGCTATGTCGGCAACCCCCGTATTTGCAAGCAACCTGGATACAGCTGCCGGTATGAACGCGGTAAGATATGAAACAAAAGATGCTTCTGAATCCGTTGGAAACGATCAGAACATTCTCTTTGATACCTTAGTGGAGAGACAGGAGGCAGCGGAAGTCGAGCTGGAAAAAGTCCGCACAGCCGCGGACACAGCAGCTGTTGCGGCAGAAGAGGCCGCCGATGCGGCCCGGAACTATGCCGAAGAGACCGAGGGACAGGAAATCGAGGAAGCTGCTGAAGCTGCAGCCCTTCACGCTGACAATGCAAGAGAAGCGTCAGACCTCGCATCCACAGCAGATGACAGCCGCACTTTGGAAATGACTAAAGAAATTGCAGAGGCAGCGCAGGCGGAAGCTCTGGAATCTTGTGACGACGCAAAAGAAGCTGCTGAGGCAGAGGCTGCCGCCAAGGCCAAGGAAGCTGCAGAAGCAGAGGCTGCTGCAAGAGAAAAAGCCCTTGCTTCGGCCGAATATCTCGGAACGTTCACGCTGACCGCATATTGCAACTGCGCAGCATGCAACGGCTCGGCGGGAAATCCGACCGCAAGCGGTGTCATGCCGACATCGGGACACACGGTTGCCATGGGCGGAGTTGATTTCGGAACAAAGCTTCTCATCAACGGTACGGTCTACACAGTAGAGGACCGCGGCACGCCTTACGGACATGTCGATATCTTCTTTGACACACATGAGGAAGCCCTGGATTTCGGAATGGGCAGCGCGGATGTATATCTTATAAAAGAATAAAGCAGATCGATAAGACGGCGGGGACCGGCACGAAGGTGCAGGTCCCCGCTGTTTCTGCATCAATTTATCGGGAACATCCAGACGTTCCTGCCGCGCTTTCGTCTCGCAGGCGAGACTTGAACTGCATACCCTGATATTGATTTTATGGTACAATAAATCAAAGGGGGATTTTGAAAAACCATGAAGACGAACCGGATCCAGATACTTTGCCGAATACTGAAGACCGACCTTGTGTACGAGGCGTCTGACGGAACGCTGACCGCCTTTTTTGATATTCTGTCACAGAGTCCTCTGTTCCAGTCAGACGGTCTGCGCCGAATTCTGCGGGAAGGATGCGAGATGCAGAAGGCTCCGTTCATTCATTTCGATGAGTATAACTGCTAATTTGCAGGAATTAAGACGAGTGAAGGGCACCTGTACATGGGACCTATGTACCATCGCGAATAGCAGGGAACCGTTCAAAAACGCCTCAGCGTTCTTGCCGCGACGCCTGCAGAAGCGGGAGGCCCACACTGAGATAAACATACGCTCGAAAGAATCACTTCTTATGAAAACAGAACCAATCATGATTTTCAAAGTATATGCAGATAACCGGGATGTCTCCAATCTGGAATGCCCCTACGGAGCAGTGACTATGATTCCGTTCCGTGCCACAGTAGAATCAACGCTGTTCACGGGAGAAACACTTCCCGGTGCAGTCGACGTGCAGATCGAGAATTCTGGTAAGAGCCGCAATATGTGCGCAAAGTACATGTTCAGGGGAAAAGACCGGGATGGAAATCCCTGTCAGCTGTTCGTAAAAAATGACAGCTATCTGGCACTGATCATGAAAAATGAACCTTATTTTGACGGCTGCCCTATGTTCCTCACAGACAGTCCGTCTCTCGGAAAATACCTCTGCGCCCAGCATTTCCGCTCGGAAGTGCACGGTAAGGAATGGGGCGTTGAGATCCGCATTTTCGATGTGCTGTCGGAAGCACAGTGAAGGCCGCTGTTAAGAAAAATGGCAATAAAAAGATGCCCCCTTCCGGGCAGAACAGTTTTTTTCCTGTCTGCCTGAAAGGGAGCATATCAGATACTGTCGAATGCGACAGTCCGAAATAATTACTTAATCAACTTGCCGAGCACCTTGCTGTTCTTAGCCCTGATCTTGAGCTCTCTCGGCAGAGCATAGGGAAGTATGGCTTTGAGCTTACCGTTCTCCGCGGAGAACATTCTTGTCGCCTTCGGATGATCTCTCTCCAACGTTATGGCATCAAATTCACATCTTGTCGTACATAATCCGCAGCCGATACATCTGTTGACATCGACTGTAGTAGCACCGCATTTGAGACATCTGTTGGCCTCAGCCCTGATCTGTACCTCTGTCAGCGGCTCTCTCAGATCATGCCATGTTGCAGTCGGATCTCCGGCCTTCTTTCCCGGCTTCTGCCTCGGCATGTTGTCGTAGCGCTCGACCAGAATATCGTCCCTGTCAAGCTCAATGATCTCTCTCAGGTCTCTGCCAACGGTCAGTCTGTTCGCTCCCTGATCCTTATGTACGTATCTGTGGAGCGAATCCGCGATTGCTCGTCCTACACCTATGGCATCGATCGCGAACTTCTGTCCGGTCACGATGTCGCCGCCCGCAAAAATGTCTTCCTCTGCGGTCTGAAGTGTAACAGGGTCGGCCACAATGAGGCCTCTCGGACTGATCTCGACCTTCGTTCCGCAAAGCAGCTTCTCGATATCCGGTTTCTGACCTGTGCAGTACAGAACAGTAGAACACTCGAGCTCTGTGGTCACACTGTCCTCAAACTTAGGATCGAAACGCCCCTCTTCATTCTTGACGCTCACGCACTTCCTGAACCTGATTCCGCTGACCTTTCCGTCCTTATTATAAATTTCGACCGGACCCCAGCCGCCGTTTACAACGATGCTTTCCTCTTCGCACTCCGTTCTGTCTTCTGCTCCCATAGGAAGCTCGTCGTAGCCTTCGAGGGCGTACATAAATACTTTGTCAGCGCCGGATCTTACAGCGGTACGGGATACGTCAGCAGCGACATTGCCGCCACCGATCACCACCACATTGCCGGAGAGTCTTCCTGCCTCAGGCAGCCTGCCCTGCATCAGGGCGACTTCATCTTCATTGATGATCCGCATGAAATCGATGCCGCTCATGACGCCTTCTGCATTTGCACCTTCTACATCAAGAATACCGCCGGACTGGAGTCCGACTGCGATGTAGAATGCAGCGTAGCCTTGATCCCGCAGTTCCTCTATGGTGACGTCCTTGCCGACTTCCACGCCGGTCCTGAATTCTACGCCCATCTCCTTCATCACATCGATCTCAGCGTCTACCACGTCCTTCTCCAGTCTGAAGGAAGGAACACCGTATCTCAGCATTCCGCCAAGCCGCGCTGACGCAGATAGTAGGCCGCCGCAAGTCCGCCCGGACCGGCTCCGATGATGGCCATCTTGTACTCATCACCCCAGAATCCGCCGAACTCCTTGCCGCATTCAGGGACGAATCTTCCCTCTGCCTTGAGTTCCTGGGCTGCTATGAACTTCTTGATCTCATCGATGGCTACCGGCTGGTCGATCGTCCCGCGGGTGCATCTGTCCTCGCATCTTCTGTTGCAGATCGCGCCGCACACTGCCGGCAGCGGGTTGTCCTGCTTGATCAGTTCAAGAGCTTCCCGGTATCTGCCCTGGTCCGCCATGTTGATGTAGCCCTGTACAGAGAGGTTGGCCGGACATGCCGCCTTACAGGGCGATGTACCTGTCTCATAGCAGTTGATCTTGGCGTCTTCTCTGTAGTTCTTGTTCCACTTCTTCGGTCCCCACGCAACTTCATTGGGAAGTTCGGAGAGCGGGTACTCTACCGCCTGACCATTCTTCCTGCACAGCTTCTGTCCGAGCTTTGCAGCGCCAACCGGACATACTTCCACACATTTGCCGCACGCAACGCACTTGTTGTGATCGACGTGAGCTCTGTAGGCGGATGCCGACATATTCGGCGTATTGAAAAGCTGTGAGGTCTTGATGGCATTGCAGATCGTCGCGGAGCAGTTGCAGATTCCCACGATCTTTCCCTCGCCGTCGAGGTTGGTGATCTGATGTACATATCCGGCTTTCTCGGCCTTCTTAAGCACGTCCATGACCTCATCATAGGTAGCGTATCTTGCGTCTTTTCCCGTCTCCACAAGATACTCCGCCATATCCCCTACCGCTATGCACCAGTAGTCCTCAATTTCTCCGCCGCCTTCGCCTCTGATTCTCTGCTGCCTTCTGCAGGAACATACATCCAGCGCATATTTGTCATATTTGTTGAGCCAGTAAGAGAGTTTCTCATAGGAGACCGCCTCACTTTTGGCGTTGATGGCTTTTTCGACCGGTATGACATGCATGCCGAGTCCACCGCCGCCTTCGGGCACCATGTGGGCGACCTTGCCGACCGGCACCATGGACGCGTAGTGGAAAAAGGTCGCAATCTCAGGGTGCTCTTCCATGAGCTTTCCGGTCATCAGCATATACTCGCCGGAGCCTACGACCCACTTGGGAATAAAGTAGCGCTTTTCATGTTCCGGGTTCTCACGGTCATATTCAAGAAGAGCTTTCCTGCAGATGCCCTCCGCCATCTCTGTCGCCTCCATCTTATTTCTTTTCGCCAGCTCAGCCGCATTCAGCTTGACCGTTCTCTTCTTTTTAAAGTTGAGCATAAATTTGACTTCTTCTGTTGTGAGCAGCTTGTCGAGCAGCCAGAAGTCGGGTTCCGCATTGCTGATTTTCTTTGGCTTTCCTGCCATGCCGAGATCATCCGTGATGAGTGCGGCCAGCTGCCTGATCAGATTTTCACGCTCTTTGTCCTCCACCTCATAGGTTTCAGGCAGATAGTCCCGGTCATTAAAAAAATAATCCTGAAATCTTTCGGGTATCATCGTTTTCTCCTTTCTATAGGCATTAGATAAAGAAATGAATTTCTCCAAAATAATCCGTCCAGGCATTAGTAATCTCTTCGCTTCCGGCCTCCAGAACTCTCACAATATTGCGAAGTGTATGACTGGGAACCTGGGAATTATTATTTGCTGCTAAACATTTTCCAGATTTAGTGATCCATACTTTTGTAGAGTTTTCTCTTGGTTTTCCTTCAGAAATATACCCAGTATGAGCCTTTTCTAAAGACTCGAGGCATTCTCAAATCCTCCGTGCTGCGAGAACTCCATAATCAAGTGAGCAGTCGACTCTACGATTTCTTTATATTTTTTCATCTCTTCCTCAGTAAAGCCTGTCACTTCTGTCCAGTTATAGTCAGGCAAATAGCAGGCAGCGTGATGAAAACAATCTTTTTCATCCGGTTTTTCTATATAGACCTTTACCTTTCCATCCTTAAGCATTTCTGAATGGACTATTTCAGTTTCATCATTTAATGTCATAAATGGATACATCATAGTCCTGCCTCCATATAGAAATCCGAGATGTTTCGAGAGATACTGAAACAACAGATCGGGAACTTTTTCCTATCATTCTGTGTATTATATATAATCGACTATACCACACATATGCTGCATTCGAAACAAAAAGCATGCAGGCTTTTTTCCGGAATCCCGTCTTGCTCATTCCTCCGTATCCCCTTGTAACGGTCAGGACAAAGCCATCACATCAATCTGCCTTCCGTCGTCACCGTAAGGCTTTCCCCGGTCAAACCGTTATACAGGAAAGAACATCTGATACAAAAAGATGACGAGCGGCATCGTAATGACACAGAACAGTGTGGACATTACATTATATACTCCCGCTTTGGCGGCATCGTGGCCCGTAAGCACCGAAAGCTGGATCACAGAGCTGGCCGCAGGCGCAGATGCTGCAATCATAATTGCCATCAGAACCGGCGTGTACTTGGGGCAGCGGGAAAGAAAGCCGCTTGCATACAGGCACAGGATGGTGATGATCGGAATGAAAAGAAGCCTTCCTGCGGAGATAATGTAGGCTCTCTTATTCATAAGGATCGCCTTGAGATCGCTGCCTGCGATCACGACCCCGACCAG
>CADABA010000066.1 GCA_902785985.1 uncultured Lachnospiraceae bacterium | reverse complement strand
TCCAAACCGAATCCCTGCGCATCCTCGCGTGCCTATGCATGCGTAACAATGCTCCTGTGGAGCATTGCGGAGCTGAGCGTTTATCTCAGTGGGGGATTGTAACCCACCACTGAGATAAATATTTCCACGTCGGGACGCTCCCGCTCGCTCGCACTGGCAGAGGTACTAACAGATTTTTGAAGCTTTCGCTTTAAAAATCTGAAGTGCCGGCCGTGCTCGGACGCCCTCCTTTGGAAATCATTTATTCCTGGTCGCCACCACGCTGATGCATGTAGGAAGTTTTAGTTCTTTATCTGTACTTCTTCATTTATTTCCTGAAATCGAATATACTGAATATACAGGAATCAGAAAGGCAGAGCTGCTCCCCACATTTATCTGTGCGGCAGCAGCCGGGATCCGGGAACGCCCCGGCGTTCCTGATGCAGAGGATAAAGATGAAACGAATAGAATTCAAATATCATCCGAATTTATACAGTGATGAGATACTGATCCGCGGTGAAGGTGTCTGCGATTGCTGCGGGAAGACCGTGTCAGAATATATTGACCAGATCTATTCGTCGGAGGATGTTGACTGCATTTGCCTTTCCTGTATTCACGATGGAACGGCTGCGGAAAAATTTGACGCTGAATTCATCCAGTATGCCGAAAAAGTCTCAGATCCCGCAAAACATGACGAACTGTTCAAACGGACTCCCGGATACATGGCATGGCAGGGAGAGAACTGGCTGGCATGCTGCGATGATTACTGCGCATATCTCGGTCCGGTTGGAATCCGGGAACTGGAGGATCTTGGCATCAGAGAAGAAGCACTCAGCGATTATGCCGGACAGAATCCCTCATATCCGCTCGATGTGGTGATCGAGTATATGCGTAAAGACGGCGATATGACAGGATATCTTTTCCGCTGTCTTCATTGCGGAAAATACAGATTATACGTCGACGCGAACTGACTCACGCCCGAATCTCTTTCCCGGAAGAACCATGTGATCGCTGTCCCTGTATAAAAAAAGCAGACCAGCCTATATAAGGAGAGTAAATATGTCCGGCTTCAGACAGGAAAACAATTTCCGCGAACTGGGCGGCTATAAGACGAAGGACGGCCGCACTGTCAAAAAAGGGCTTCTCTATCGAAGCGCTGCGCTTGGGAGCATGAATGAGCGGGAGCTGAAAGCTCTGGAAAAAATGGGAATCCGAAGTATTCTGGATTTCCGAAGCCGGCTCGAGGAGGCCGCTTTCCCGGATCCTCCGGTGCCCGGAGCCACAAATTACCATATCAGTGCCATGCGCGACAACGACGGGAACGATGTGGACTACTCCCCCTCCGCAATTCTCCTCGCCGCTGCAAAAGAGCCCGGATTCAACAAGGTCGCCGCTCTCACAAGGCACGCCTACAGCTTCATTGTGTTCGACAGCGAAGCCTATCAGAAAATGTTCGAACTCATGTTAAATGAAAAAACTCCCCTGCTCTTCCACTGCACACAGGGAAAAGACCGCACGGGAGCTGCTGCCATCCTGATCCTTCTTGCACTTGGTGTCGATGAGGAAACAATTCTGGACGACTACGTGCTCACGAATAAATACCGCAGACTGCTCATTGATAAAGCAATGAAAAAGCACAGAATTCTCACAAAAATCAGCAAAAATGCACATACCTTCATGCTGATCCGCGAAGGTGTTGACCGTTCTTTCGGAGAGGCAGCGATCCGTTCCATAAAAGAGCGCTATCCGGATTATGAGACGTTTTTCCGAAAAGAATATGCGCTGACGGCAGATGACCTGGCGCGGCTTCGGGATCTTTATCTTGAGTAAAGCACTCAAGCTTCTCACACGTATTTATGGGGCGGCGACCGGGGAGGAGGGTTTTAAAGCCTGTGGCTTCAAAAATATGTTAGTACCGCTGCCAGTGCGAGCGAGCGGGAGCGTCCCGACGTGGAAATATTTATTCCGGGAGCCTTAAAGCAAAGGATGTGGGAAGTTCAGTAAAGTACAGTCCGGATCTGAGCTGAGATCTTCTTTACCAACTCTACATTTTATTAGACAACGGAATGCTTTATTCAGTATACTGTAAACAGGAGCTGAGGCATTTCTGTTAAAACAGTACACGGAGACGGGGTGAGACAATGCCGGTTGTTGAGGTGGCAGGCATAACAAAAAAATTCGGCAGGAAAACAGTTCTCCGGGGCATAGATTTCTCCGCAGAGACCGGTGAACAGATTGCCATAATAGGAAGGAACGGAAGCGGGAAAAGCACTCTCCTGCAGATCCTTGGCGGACTCCTCAAACCGGATACCGGTTCTATTCACTACTTCTCCTCTCAGGGAAATTTCCCCAATTTCGCAAAATACTGCGGGTATCTTCCGCAGGACAACCCGTTGTTGGAGGAATTGACAGTACAGGACAACTTAAGCCTCTGGAGCGGAAGGATCGGCCGGCCGGAAGAAGCCCTGATTGACATGTTCGATCTTTCCGATCTCTTAAAGACGCCTGTCAGAAAATTATCCGGAGGGATGAAACGGCGTGTCAGCATAGCATGCTGTCTTGTACTCTGGCCGCCAGTTATGATCATGGATGAGCCGACAGCGTCCCTGGACTATGTCTATAAACGGGATATCCGGAACTGGATGAAAGAATACCGGGCGTCAAACGGTATTATAATCACGGCTACTCATGATGACGCGGAAATTGCGGAAAGCAGTCAGGTCCTGCTTCTTGAGGATGGAGTTCTTTCTGGATCCGGAGGGATTTCTCACTGACTTCCCGGCTGAAATAAGTATTCCGGATGGCCGGGAGTCCCGATCCGGGCTGTTCCGGTCATCGGTCATGACATTGCCGGGTCCGGGGACGGACGCCCCGCATGTCCGCATACAATGGGGACACATGTATAAGGAATACCGGAAAAAATGCGCATACAGCGGGAAAAAGCCCGCAGGTTGCATATAAATCAAGAAGGCAAAAGAAAGGGGACAAAAGGTATGAAATTTGATCCAAAGACGGGTGAACCGATCAGTTCAGGAGACGCGTATTCGGGAAATGACGACGATTATACAGTCGTGTACAACAGAAACCGGCCAGGAACAAATACTCCGGGAAACGGCATCAGCAATCAGTCGCCTTACATGCAGAACACTTCCTACGGACAGGGAAGCGCACAGAGTAATTCCTACGGATCAAATAACGCGCAGAACTATCCTTATGGACAGAATAACGGCCAGAATAATCCCTATGGACAGAATAACAGCCAGCAGAATTATTCCTATGGACAGAATAACAGCCAGCAGAATTATTCCTATGGACAGAATAACGGCCAGCAGAATTATTCCTACGGACAGAATAACGGCCAGCAGAATTATTCCTACGGACAGAATAACGGCCAGCAGAATTATTCCTACGGACAGAATAATTATCCCGGTAATTCCGGCTCAGAAGGACAGTACAGCTCCTCATACGACCAGCCCTATCCGGGAGTACCGGGACCGACGGGCAGCAAAAAAAAGCCGCGTAAAATACTCCTTCCCATTATCATTGCCTGCGCAGCGATCTGCGTGCTGGTCGGAGTATTCCTGATCGCAAAGCATCTTCTTCTCAAGCCCGGAGACGAAATTCTGCTGGCTGCAGCAAATACCGCAAAAGGAAACCAGCTTGCCGGAGTGTTAACTGACTGCGGCAAGGAACTCGAAAAGGCCAACGAATACTCGACAGATCTTGATCTTTCAATGAGTTACTCCGGCAGTACCGTGATGTCACTGAAAGGAACGGGTTCAATTGACTACAGCAAAAAAATAATTTCTGTCAAAGGCAACGCATTAACAAGCGAATCCGGTAATCCCATCGGCGCCAATTTCTATATGGATGGTTCAACGTTCCAGCTTCAGGTGCCCGATACATCAAAATATAAATTAGTCTATAATTATACGACTGCTGCCAATGGTGAAGTTATCACGAATCTTTGTTCTCAATACGGCATAACAACCTCCGCACTGAACAGCATCTTCTCAAACATCTGGAAAGCAAAAGATTCATCCGCCGAATATCAGAAGCAGGTCATATCTGTCACAAGGGAAAAATTTAACAGCCTGGACTGGAAAAAAACGGGTAAAGAAACATTTACCTTCAATGACAAGGAAGTGAAAGCAAAAGGCTATACCGCAGTCCTTACGCCTGCTGAATTTGACAGGTGGGTCGCTGAATACAAAAAAATTTACGAAAACTATATCAGGAGCACTCTCTCGGAGGAAGTTGCAGACGCATTCGGCATCTCGGCATCTGATCTGACATCTTCTTTTGATAACGTAAGCATTGATGAAGATCTGACCATTAACGTTTATCTCTATAAATCTAAAATTGTAGGACTCAGTCTCAAATACGGTAATCAGGGCACCATCGATGTCGCTGTTGAAGGCGGAGCCTATCCGCTGGAGAACGTAACTATCAAATCCGACGGAGGAGATTCCCTGGAATTTCACGGGAATACAAAAGGAGACGTCGAGAATATGGCCGTATCTTATTACAGCGGACAGGAGGTTCTTTCCTACACCTACAATAAAAAAAGCGGTGCGTTATCAATTAATTCCGGCGGTACAACATTCGACGCCGTCCTGAAAAAAGATAAAGATGATCTGACTCTGGAATTCAACACCCCGGAAAGCAGCTATTCTATCGGGTACAATATGTCGATCCGCGTCTCACCGAAAGTCAGTGGAAAAATCAGTCAGCCGAGCGGTACTGAAATCAATCTGAATACTGCAAGCATGGAAGATTTCTACGAATTTGGGCAGGAACTGGCAAATCTTCTTTACTAAACTCTTTATGAGACCGCCTGTTCCGATGAAGGAAACTTCCCGGGGAAAAGCACCAGAAGAAGATGCAGGTTTTTCGGACGTCTGCAAAAAGGAACAGGCAGCAGCAAAGGATGATCTCTTTTACCGGGATATCAATGAACAATGAGAAGGTATCTTACATTTCTTTTAATTGAATACAAAAGAATCTTCAAGTGTATGGGCATGATGCTCATGAGCATGATCGGCAGCGCAGCACTGATTCTCGGAGGTATAGCAGGAGCAGGACTCCTGCTATACCATTCTTCCATGCTTTCTCCTGTTCGCATAGGCGTAGTGTTCCCTCAGGGAAGCAAGACCATGAGCCAGGCAATCAGCCTGGTCGAAACGATGAACAGCTTCTCTTCGGTCTGCGAAATCAAAGAGATGCATGATGCAGATGAAGCCCTGGACGCGCTTTCCCGCAGCGAACTGCAGGCTGTAATGATCTTTCCGAAGCATTTCGCCAGAGATCTTGTAAATGGTGCAAATACTCCCGCCGAGCTTATCACAGGCGATTCTCCGCTCCCGGAGACCACTTTGTTCCGGGAAATTCTGCAGGACGGCGTAGTTCTCATCGACAGCGGAGAGTCCGCCATCTACGCCATCAACGATGCCTGGTCCTCCTATCAGTCAGACCGGTCCTTCGATGATATGAACACGGAAGTCACCGAAACGTTCATCATGGAAGTTATTCAGCGAGGCAAGGTCTATCAGGATCACAAACTGTCACGCCTTTCATTTGCAGGTATGCTGCAGCTTGGTCTCCTTCTGCTTCTTCCCCTCCTTATCTCTCTGAACTTCGGGTTCCTGTATGGAAAAAACGACCTCTCCGTCGAGCGGAAACTTTTACCCTACGGACTCACCCGCCATGGAATCGCCCTCACGAAAATCTTTGCCGTCGCAAGTGTACTGTGGCTTATTTCCATGCTCACCATATTCCTTCAGGAGATCGTCCTCGATCATATAACCTTCATACAGGGGCTCTATCACCCGTCCCTGCTTTTCTGTCTTGCACTCTGGCTGCCGTTTCTCTCTATGGCCTCATTTGTCCACCTGATCTGCTCGTGGGACAACGGGAACAGGACCGGATATGTGCTTCTTCTCATCATTACGCTGCTGATGGTCCTTACATCGGGAACTTTTCTGCCCGTATCCTTTCTTCCCGTCCCGGTCAGGAGGTTCTCCGAATTCCTGCCGTTCACCTGGTGGAGGAGGTTCCTCATGGATCTCGTACTGAAACGAAACTTTGCCCTCTCTGCAGTTATCTGCAGCGTCATTTTTCTTGCGGGATGGCTCTTTTCCAAAGGGGGTGAACGCGCTTGAATAAAACAGCTGTACGTTTCTTCCTTCTTGTGAAAAAATGGATGCACTCTCCGATCCTGTGGATCATTCTCCTTCTTTCGCCTGTGATTCCCTATATCGTAAACCGTACGGTACTGCCCGGCCGTGAAAACAGCCGCATTCTTCTGTATGTTCCGAAAGGATCGGAATATGCGCAGGAGGTTGCCGACTATCTGGTCGAATCAGACTCCCGGTTCACCTTCATGCTGTCCGCCTCCGAAGAAGAAGCCATCCGGAATATAGAGACCGCGTACGCGGATACCGCTTTCCTTTTTGCCGATGATCTGGATGAAAAGACATCGCAGATGAAGCCTCAGAAGACCATCACTGTCGTCTCCTCCTCGTATTCCTCGAAAACGGAGGTCGCAAAGGAGACCGTCTATGCGGCTTTCTATCACGTTTACACCAGAGTTCTTATGAGGAAGGCGGCCGATACCTATTTTCCCGACCGCATGGACGCATCCGGATCTCCGGTCAGTACAGACGAGATATACGACTATATGCTAAAGCAGAGCGGATATTACGCTGAAAACGGAAATCTTTTCGAAATGAAATACCGTTCCATCAGGACTTCTGACAGTACTTCCGGTGATCCGAACGAAAAAAGCAGCTCCGGCCTTTTCACGCTGCACGGAATCTATGCGCTCCTCCTCTTCATGGTGATGATTCTGGCAGGCGCCCCCTCCTCCGATGCAGGCCGTACAGGTTCCGGTGTATTGGAGAAATCCCTGCGCGCAGATATCCGTTATCGGTTCCGATACATCAATATTCTTGCCTCCGCGGCGATTCCTGCAGTCGTATTCTTTATTCTCTTTCTGGTCTCAGAACCGCTTTGGGCGCACGGTCTGCCGAATCAGTCCGGGGGGATCCTGTTCTCACGAGGCTCTTCCGCCGTCAGCATATCTTTGATCCTGGTGAGTATCCTGGCAGAGCTGGGTCTTTGGATTCTCTATATCCTCCTGGCCGCAGTCTGGGCAGCTGTCTTCTCACAGGTATTCACGAGCACGCTGACCTATAATGCATGGCTTCTGACGCTTCTGGCCGTCAACCTGATCTTCTGTCCGATTTTTTATGACCTGTCCGATCTTCACAGGATTCCCGGAATATTGGGGAGACTGCTGCCCGTTGGGGCATATCTCCATATACTCGGACTGATCAGATAAACGGATTTGCCAAACGGCACAGACTCTTTGAAAAGCAGCCGGCGTATTTCCGCGTTTTAAAACGTGAGCTTCACCGTCTTAATGCATTACTTCCCGGGCTTCCCGTTTTCATTGGACATCGGCACGGCCTGTTCAGTATAATATACTAAAGCTTCACACTCTGCGAGCGCACCTCACAGCCTGTGTCATGAATATTGCGTGATGAAAAAAACCTGAAAAGAACCTGAAAAAAGGAGCTGAAAATGGGCATAAAGATCAACCCGGAAGCGGATGACTCATTACACTCAAAAACAGATTATTCACCGGATACGCAGTTTTCGGGGAACAATGGAAATCCGTCGAAGAACTACAGTAAATACAGAAAAAATGATGCCGGTGCACGCTATGTGCAGAACGGCAGCAGAAATCAGACACCTGTTACACCTGACAATGCGGAGAACAGCAGCTACCGACAGAACGACCTGTGGAACTTTTCCTACGGACAGAACAATGCGCAAAGCAGCTCCTGCGGACAGGATAATACGCAGAAAGATTCCTATGCGCAGGACGATCTGTGGGACTTTTCCTACGGACAGAACGATGCGCAAAGCAGCTCCTATGGACAGAACAATGCGCAGAACATTCCCTATGGACAGGGAAATACACAGTACAGTTCCTATGGACAGAACAACGCGCAGAACAGTTCCTGCGAACAGCGCAATATACAGAACAGTTCCGGCAGGAACAGGAATGCACAGAACTACCCCCGTGATCCGTTCGGCACAGCAGCACCGGGGTCTTCAGGAAAGCCAAAAAATCTAAAGAAGATCTTTTTTCCCATCCTCATCGCATTCATATCAATTTTTGCGCTGATCGGAATATACACTGTCGCAAAGAATCTTATTTTCAGGAACGAACCGACCGTCACTGAAAGTAAACGGAATCCTGACGGCGAAAGCAGAACAACCACCGGAGGCAAGGGCAAAGTGTCCTCCGGCGATGAAGGTCATGTCCTTAACATTGAAGTCTGGAATGAGGAGTTCATCTACCGCATGGAAGATCATTATCCGGGTTATGAGAAGATCTCCGGCACGCAGGGGAGGATCGGTGATGTTACAGTCAACTGGATCATCACAGAGAATATGGACAATGCTTACCAGATCAATCTGGATAAGGCACTCGCAGAACAGTCTTCCGCAGCTGCTGACAAGAAGATCGATATGTTCCTGGTCGAGACTGAATCTGCCCGTAAGTATGTCGACCCTTACGCTGACGCTGCCATGCCGCTCAAGGACCTTGGCATCACAGATGCTGACCTCTCCAGGCAGTTTCCTTATACACAGGATGTAGTCAGGGATGCCAACGGCGATCTCCGCGGCTCCTCATGGCAGGCTTGTTCCGGAGGTATGATCTACAGACGCGACATAGCACAGGCGGTCTTCGGTGTATCTGAGCCGGAAGATGTTCAGAAACTTTTCAAAGACTGGGATGCTTACAAGGCCGCAGCTGCCAGGCTGATGAAAGCAGGCTACAAAATAACATCTACTGTTAACGATACATATCGTGTATACTCCAACAACGTATCCGGACAGTGGGTACAGGATGGCAGGATCGTTGTCGATGACAACATCAGGAAGTGGGCCGATGACTCCATGGAGCTCGTAAAGGCCGGGGAGACAGACACATTTGATCTCTGGTCTGATGACTGGATGATGGGCTTCTACGAGGACGGCAATGTATTCGCATACTTTGGACCGCTGTGGTTCATCAACTTCACAATGAGATCGTACGACGACGGTTCCGTAGCCCTGGATGGAGGCTGGGCTCTTACGGCCGGGCCGCAGAGCTTCTACTGGGGCGGCGCATGGATCTGCGCAGCACAGGGAACAGACAATCCGACACTCGTAAAGGATATCATCCTCACACTGACTGCAGACGACGCTGTTATGAAGGACATTGCTGTCAAAGATTCCGACTGTGTAAACAACAGAGACGTCCTGAAAGAGCTCTCAAATGACAAAGGTTTTGGCAATGTCATCCTTGGCGGACAGAATCCGTATGGAGTACTCGCAGCAAGCGCTGAGCTCATAGACATGAGTAATATCTCCATCTATGATCTTGGCTGCTACGAACAGTTCCAGTATACTATGCTCGAATACATCGAAGGGCGTTCCACCTATAGAGATGCACTGAAAGAGTTCGAACGAAACGTAAAAACCTTATATCCTGAAATTACATGACCGTAAAAAGTCTTCCTGAATACAGAAGCTGTTACTCAGTAAGGTGCCTGTCCGTAATGAGCGGGCAGGCACCATTTGAGTTCTGCAGGCTCACTGTCATGACCCGGCCTGCTTCGCAATCCTGCTTATCGTAACCGTATACCTGTATGTCTGGTGCTCTTTTTCCGATCCTTTATCAGGATGGTCTGTGTCCTGACTGTCAAAGACCCGGTTCCGAGCAGCAGCGAACATAACCGGAGGATGAACTGTTTTGCCGCGCATCATATTTCACATCGATGTCAATTCAGCCTTTCTGTCCTGGTCAGCCGTCAAACGGCTCCGGGAGGATCCGTCTGCGGTCGATCTGCGTCTGATTCCCTCGGCCGTCGGCGGCGATGTCCGGACCCGCCATGGCGTCATCACAGCCAAATCTATCCCTGCAAAAAAGTACGGAGTGACCACCGGGGAGCCCGTCGTATCAGCGCTCAGAAAATGCCCTCAGCTCGTTCTCATCCCATCAGACTTCAGAACATACCGGGAATACTCCCGCCAGTTCATTGAGATCCTCAAAAAATATGCCAAAGAGGTCGAAAAAGTATCGATTGATGAGGCATTTCTCGACATGACCGATTCCGGGAAATATTTCAGGGAGCAGATCAATGCCGGAGAGCCTTATCCGTACTGCGCTGCGGAACATATAAAAAATGAAATTCGTGATACCTTGGGCTTCACCGTCAATGTCGGCATTTCCACGAACAAGATCCTCGCAAAGTGCGCCAGTGACTTCACAAAGCCTGACAGGATCCACACACTCTATCCGGAAGAGATCGGGGAAAAGCTCTGGCCGCTTCCGGTCGGCGATCTCTTCGGCTGCGGCAGAAAAACTGCCGAAAAGCTCAGGACAATGGGCATCAGGACCATCGGTGATCTGGCACAGACAGACCTCTCCCTCCTGAGAAGCATCCTCGGAAGCAAAGCAGCGGAATACCTTCACAACAACGCCAACGGTATTTCCGAATCACCGGTCACCAGCGTCCGGGAGCAGGCAAAAAGCTACTCCAACGAGACCACGACCGGGGAGGATATAAGTTCTGCGAACTACGAAGCAATTGCTCTTCCGATTTTGCACCGGCTTGCCGAAAAAGTAGCCTCACGCCTCCTGAAGGACAATGTCCGGGCCAGTACCGTATACTGCATCGTCAAGACCGGGGAATTTCAGCGCCACACGCGCCAGACCAGACTGTCCGCCTCGACAAACGATCCTGCAGTGATCACGAAGACCGCAGAGGAGCTCATGTCCTCGCTTCTCACCGGTCCGGACGGACTCTTTGCTGCAGGGCAGGTACTCCGCCTCATCGGCGTAGGATGCTCCGGGATCGACGACAGCCCGTACACGCAGCTGGATCTCTTTAGCTGGGCGAAAGAAAAACAGGCCGAAGACGTGCGCAGGGAAGAAGAAAGACGGGCTGAAGAAGGGAACCGAAATCAGAAAAAACAGGCTGAGGAAGAACGCAGGAAAAAAGAAAAACAGGCTGAAAAAATTCTAGAGGAAAAAGAACGACAGGCTGTAGAATTTACCGGGGAAAAAGAACGGGCGGAAGAATTTCCCGGAGACCCGGACATACGGAAAGAAGAAACAGCAGAAGCAGCCCGGCAAAAGAAAGATGTGAACGAGGAGAAGAAGGAGAAACAGCGAAAGCTCGACGAGATGCTGTCTGAAGTACAGAAAAAGTACGGGACAAAAGCTCTCCGCAGGGGCGAAGGATGAAAAAAACTCATCAGGAACGCCTCGGCGTTCCTGCCACGCCGCGCTTATGTGCGAAACACCTTCCTGTTTGTACGGCTGCAATCCGACGGAGACATAAATACCTGATGCTTGCTTTGTAACCCGTATCAGATCCGGGTTTTACATTGTGTATGCATCTCATGATTGAAATCACGAGAATTCTTTGTCAGAGATAAAGAAACCGCAGCATATGGATGATCTCATCGAAAATGTCATCCGTATACTGCGGTCTTCTTTTAAATATTATCGCCTCTTAAAAATCAGAAGCGCAGATATAAGTTCGGACACCGTCAGCCAATCAGCCCCTGGACCAGGATCACCAGGATCAGGATCGGAAGAACGATCATAAAGTAATACTTGAGTCCGCGGGGAATCTTTGCTCCCTTTCCGGTATTCGCTTCCTTAATAAAATTGTCAAATCCCCAGCCGTACTTCACCGTGCAGAAAAGGGCAAAGATGAGCGAGCCGATCGGAAGAAGCAGATTGCTGACGATGAAATCCTCGGTATCGAGAATATCACGGCCGCCGATCAGATGAATGCCGCTCCAGATGTTGTAGCCGAACACGCACGGAAGGCTGCCGACAAGCAGGATGACCAGATTAATGATCGAAGATTTCCCGCGCGACCATCCGAAATTGTCAATGCAGGCTGCAATAAGATTCTCGAAGACGGCGATGACCGTCGAAAAGCTTGCGAACGTCATGAACAGGAAGAACAGCGTTCCCCAGATCCTTCCTCCCGCCATGTGAATGAACACCTGCGGCAGAGTGATGAAGATCAGGGACGGGCCGGCTGTCGTCTCGATCCCGTAGCTGAAGCATGCCGGGAAAATGATCAGACCGGACATGATCGCGACAAATGTATCCAGCACGCAGATCCTCAGAGATTCGCCG
>CADABA010000065.1 GCA_902785985.1 uncultured Lachnospiraceae bacterium | reverse complement strand
CGACGTGAATATGATCGACCCGTTCCATCTGGAAGCATACGGGAAGACGACGGTCAATTATAACCGGGACGTGCAGGCCTTCCCGGTCCTGCAGGCCATATTTGAGACGATCTACGGGGAATCTCCTTACAAATCACCGACGGATATGGGCGTTAACATGGCAGGAAACTGCATTATCGACGACGAAGTCTGCCGGGAGGCGTCGAAGCAGGAAATCATCCGGAGATACTACGAGGCACTTGCCGGTCTGGCCGACGGGACGCGCCGTGAGGAGGAAGCTGATAAGATCGAGCTTCTCATGAAGCAGGCACATATCGTTAAAGAAGATCGAAAAATCATAGCGCCGGCGATGAAGCGGGCCGAGGAGACCGGTGCAGCAGCCTGCGCGATCGAGCTGACGGATGGCACGGTGATCACCGGCAAGACGACAAAACTTCTGGGTCCTACTGCGGCGATGGTCATAAACGCGCTGAAGACGATTGCAGGAGTACCGCATGAGCTGCAGATCATTGCGCCGGAGGCGATCCAGCCGATCCAGACGCTGAAGACGACCTATCTGGGCGGGAAAAATCCGCGCCTGCACACGGATGAGGTGCTTATCGCGCTCTCGATTTCCGCGGCGACAGATGAAAACGCGGCGGCAGCGATGGCTGCCCTTCCGCAGCTGAAAGGCTGTCAGGCACATTGTTCCGTGATGCTCTCGCCGGTAGATCAGAGGCTCATGAAAAAGCTCGGGGTCCAGATGACCTGCGAGCCGGTCTATGAGAATAAGAAGATCTTCCATTGAGCCGGGCAGGGTGGTGCCAAAGCCTTTTCGTCGCAGACGCGCAAAGAGGAAGATGCTTTGCATGTAAGCGCGGCGAGGCAGGAACACTGAGGCGTTTACGGAATCTTCATCCAGGGTGCTGTGCGCACTGCGGAAGTGAGGGCTTTTCGCGATGAAGAGACTGTACTCAGGAAAAAATGTTGGGCTTTTCGCGATGAAAAGTAAAAACAGCAGTGTTTTGATTTACGCGGACAGATAGATTTGTTATTATATATACAGGATATTTAAGAATCTGTTGATCACACAGATAAAAGGAAGGAAACATACATATGAAAAATTTAAAGAAATGGACAGCTCTGGCGCTTGCCGGAATCATGGCTCTTTCTGTCAGCGCATGCGGATCCAAGGCAGGACGCGGTACTGTGGAGACAAAATCCGGGAGTTCAAAAACAGAATCCGCTGCAGCTGCTTCGCAGGGGGCTGGAGATTTGACAGCAGAGGAATCTGCAGAGGCGAAGGCCGAAAAGGAAGATGAGAATTTCTCTACCGGTGAGGTCAGCGGCTCGACCTACAAACAGGACTTCTTTAAGATCCAGCTCACAAGGGACACTCCCTGGGTATTTGAGACGGAGGAGGAGCTTCAGGCACAGAATCAGGCAATCGCTGATGCCAGCGATGATTCCGAAGTAAAGAATGCTGTAGAAAACGGAAATCTCTATGTGGATATGACTGTCTCGAACCAGGAGACCGGAGAGACCACTATGGTCAGGATCCTGAAGGTCGGTCTTGGTGATATGCTTGCCTCAGACTCCGATTTGGCAGAAACCATGAAGCAGAGCCTTATCGAGGATCTGAATTCTACGGCAGGTGTTTCCGGTGGTTCGGGAACTGTTGAGGATACGACTTTCCTTGGGAAGAGCGTCCCGAGTGCTTACGTCAAAGGAGTTCTGAACTATGGCGACAATGAGTTCGACGTATTTGAGCGCTGCGTAATCGTCCGCAAGGGCACATTTGTGGCAGTTGTCATTGCTACAGCACTGATCGACGATACAACAGCAGACCAGCTGGCAGCCTTCACTTCACTCTGAAAGTGATTCAGCCGGGCCGGTCACATCCGGTCGTATCTGATCAGGCGATCCCTTTAAGGGCATGCATACTTTGAGGTATTCAGGGACTGTCGCAATAAGCAGAAAAATGCATAAATATTCATGAAAGGGCATCCGCAGCGCCGGTACTTTAAAATTTTCAAATGAAGGTGCAGAAAATCTTAAAGTACCGCTGCGCGAGGACTAAGCGTGAGCGGTCCCTGAATGAACTGTTTATGCATAGAATGCTTAATGCGACAGCCCCATTTTGTTTGCCCTGCAGATATATTTCACAAAACTTTCATATAAGGAAATGAATTACAAACTTGAATTTTGTCCGAGCTATTTCTATAATAATGAGATGGTACCTGCTGACAGGAAGATGCAGGCATCCTTAAAAAACAGGACTTTGTTATATAAGGAGAACTATGGACAACAACAATAACAATAACCGCCCCGGCGGCGGCAATAACAGACAGTCTATTATTATTTTCCTGGTCTGCCTGCTTGTGGGTCTCCTCGGAATGAGTATTTTCTCCAATGCTCTGAGCACCAGTACGTCACGCGAAATTTCGTATGACCAGTTTGTCAGGATGCTGGATGAAGGAAATGTGGAAAAGGTCGAGATCCTGCAGGAGCGTCTGGAGATCACACCGAAGAATCAGACAGAAGGCTATGGCAGCATCACATATTATACGCAGCAGACGGAAGATACAACAGCGCTGACGGAAAGACTGATCGCACACGGGGTCAGCTTCTCCAAAAAGGAGACATCGGTCGTATCCGAGATCGTCTACTCGATCCTTTCATTCCTTATACCTTTCGTCCTTTTTATGGTCATACTCAGTGTATTCATGAACCGTATGAACAAGGGCGGCGGAGTCATGGGAGTCGGCAAGAGCAAGGCAAAAGCGTATATCCAGAAGGATACCGGAATCACTTTTGCGGATGTTGCCGGTGAGGATGAGGCGAAGGAAAGCCTGCAGGAATGTGTTGAGTTCCTTCACAATCCCGGAAAGTTCACTGCAGTCGGAGCGAAGCTTCCGAAGGGTGCACTCCTTGTCGGACCTCCCGGTACAGGGAAGACACTTCTTGCCAAGGCAGTTGCAGGGGAGGCACACGTTCCGTTCTTCTCACTCTCAGGTTCTGAATTTGTTGAGATGTTCGTCGGTGTCGGTGCGAGCCGTGTCCGCGACCTCTTTGAAGAGGCGAAGAAGAATGCACCGTGTATCATTTTCATCGATGAGATCGATGCAATCGGAAAGTCCCGCGACGGTGGACGCTATGGCGGAAATGACGAGCGTGAACAGACACTGAACCAGCTGCTTGCGGAGATGGACGGTTTTGACGGTACCAAGGGTATTATGATCCTTGCTGCGACGAACAGACCGGAAGTCCTTGACAAGGCACTGCTCCGCCCGGGACGTTTTGACAGACGGGTCATCGTTGACAGGCCCGATCTGAAGGGACGAATCGCGATCCTCAAGGTCCATGCGAAGGATGTTCTCATGGATGACACCGTTGACCTCGAGGGAATCGCGCTTGCAACGAGCGGCGCAGTCGGTTCGGATCTCGCCAATATGATCAACGAGGCGGCTATTCTTGCTGTCAAGAACGGAAGGCATCAGGTCTGCCAGAAAGATCTGCTCGAGGCGGTCGAGGTCGTACTCGTCGGCAAGGAGAAGAAGGACAGGATCCTGGGAATTGAGGAGAGAAGGATCGTTTCCTATCATGAGATCGGACACGCGCTTCTGTCTGCCCTCCAGAAAAATACGGAACCGGTCCAGAAAATTACGATTACACCCCGCACGATGGGTGCGCTCGGCTATGTCATGAATGTTCCGGAAGAGGAAAAGTTCCTGAATACCCGGAAAGAGCTTGAAGCACGTCTGATCCAGCTGCTTGGCGGACGCGCAGCGGAGGAGATCGTATTTGACACGGTCACGACCGGTGCGGCGAACGATATCGAGCAGGCGACAAAGATCGCACGCGCGATGATCACGCAGTATGGTATGTCCGAGAAGTTTGGTCTCATGGGGCTTGCGAGCGTCGAGAGCCAGTATCTCGATAACAGGGCTTACCTGAACTGCGGCGATGCCACAGCAACAGAAATCGACCACGAGATCATGAAGCTCCTGAAAAAGTCTTATGATGAGGCTCTCAGGCTGCTCCGGGAGCACAGGAGCACGATGGATAAGCTTGCCGAGTATCTGATCAGGAAGGAAACGATCACCGGCGAGGAATTCATGAAGATCTTCTGTGAGGTGGAAGGGCTTCCACTGCCGGAGAAAAAGACCAACCCGCGGGAAGAGATCAACCGTGTGAAGCTGGATAAGGGAACTCCGGACCGCACACAGAGGAATCGGAACGACAGGAATCAGGATGCATATGATCCTTATAATACGGGATATGGCGGGCCGGATCCGAACGGGAACGGACGCAGGATTTATCCGCAGAACCAGGGTGGGAACAACCGGAGAGAGTATTCGCGTGATCTGAATGGCAGCGGCCAGAGAAACAGGGATCCGTACGGCAGTCAGAGCGACTATCCGGGAGATTCATACGGCAGCCAGAGAAATGATCCGTGGATTCCGGATGAGAACGGCAGAAGTGCCTGTTCACCGAAAAAGGAGGCTGACAGACGGGCGGGCAGTTCGAAAAATTCTGTCAGGTATGGATCGTATGAACTGGATCCGGACGGTTCACTGAATGTAAAAGACAGCCAGGACAGAGTCTATCACTCTCCGGTCTATCCGGAAGATATGGGCTTTGAGAACTATGATTTTTCCGATAATACAGGAGATGGGGAATCTCAGAGCAAAGACTGACCGGCATGACCGGCCTCCGCATATCTGCTGAAGCGACTTGCGGAGGCCGGTCTTTTCTGATTGCAGGGTGAAAAGAGAAACTCTTTGTCAGTTTGAACGAGAACAGAAATTATAACGAACAGGAGGCCTGAGCCGGATGAACAGAAATAAAGACTTTATCATTGAGGAAGAACTGAAAAAACTCCCGGCCAGACCAGGTGTCTATATTATGCATGACGAGCATGATACGATCATCTACGTCGGAAAGGCAGTCGTTCTGAAGAACCGGGTCCGCCAGTATTTTCAGAAAGGGTATAAAAAAAGCCCGAAGATCCAGCGGATGGTCTCGAAAGTAAGCCGATTTGAATATATTGTGACAGACTCGGAACTTGAGGCGCTGGTTCTGGAATCCAACCTGATCAAGGAGCATCGCCCGAAATATAACACGATGCTGAAGGATGACAAGAACTATCCCTACATCCGCGTCACAACGGACGAGAAGTATCCGAGGGTCCTCATCGCGAGATCGATGAAAAAAGACGGATCCAAATATTTCGGACCGTATACGAATTCCACGGCGGTCAGGGATACGATCGAACTGCTGAGGAAACTCTATATGATCCGTGCCTGCAGTAAGCGGCTCCCGCAGGAAGCCGGAAAGGACCGGCCATGCCTTTATTATCATATCGGACAGTGCCTTGCCCCCTGCCAGGGAAATATCCCGGAGGAGACATACCGGGAAGGAATCGACCGGATGCTTGAGTTCCTGAAGGGAAAATACCAGCCGGAGATCGAGCGCCTCACAGAACGGATGATGAGCGCTTCGCAGGAAATGAACTTTGAGGAGGCTGCAAGGTGCCGGGATCTGATCGAGAGCATTCGTCAGATCGGAGAGAAGCAGAAGATCACCGGATCGGGCAACGATGACAGGGATATTATTGCGATCGCGATGGACAGTGTGCAGGCGGAAAGTGATCCTGAGCTTGCATTTACGCGAAATGCTGTTGTCTCCGTGTTCTTTGTCCGGGGCGGCCGGCTGATCGGGAGGGAGCATTTTCTGCTGAATCCGGGGGATACCGATGAACCTGCGGAGGTGCTTTCGGCGTTCATTTCCCAGTATTATGCCGGAGCTCCCTTTATACCGAAGGAACTCATGCTTGATCGCGGAATTTCTGACCGGGAGCTTCTGTCCGACTGGCTCACAGTGAGACGCGGGGCGAAGGTATCGATCCTGATCCCTCAAAAAGGAATGAAGGAGAAGCTTGTCCAGATGGCGAGGGAGAATGCGGAGACAGTGCTCCTGCGTGACCGTGACCGTCTGAAGAGGGAGGAACTCCGCACGATCGGCGCAGTTCGTGAAATCGCGCAGATTCTGGGACTGCCAAGTGCGGAACGTATGGAATCCTATGACATATCAAATATCAGCGGGTATGATTCAGTCGGCTCGATGATCGTCTATGAAAAGGGAAAACCGAGGCGGAGCGACTATAGAAAATTCAGGATCAAGTGGGTCAAAGGACCGAATGATTACGCAAGTATGGAGGAGGTCCTGACCAGGAGATTTCAGCGGGCGAAAGACGGGGATCCGGGATTTTCCAGGCTTCCGGACGTGATCCTTATGGACGGAGGAAAGGGGCAGGTGCATTCCGCCCTGAAAGTGCTCGAACAGCTGGGATTTGACATACCTGTTGCCGGAATGGTGAAGGATGACTATCACAGGACACGAGGCCTTTATTTTCATGATCAAGAGCTTCCAATCCGCAGAGATTCAGAGGGCTTCAAGCTGCTCACAAGGATCCAGGATGAAGTACACCGCTTTGCGATTGAATACCACAGGCTCCTGCGCTCCAAAGGACAGGTGCATTCGGTCCTTGAGGATATTGAGGGGATTGGAGATGCAAGGAGGAAAGCTCTTATGAGGACGTTCAAAACAGTGGAAGCGATCCGGGACGCAGGAATCGAGGAGCTTGCTCATGCACCGTCGATGAACCGGCAGGCTGCCCTCTCGGTCTATCGGTTTTTCCATGATGAGAAGGGAAAAGAATCATCCGAAGGATCTGCACTGGAGTAATGACGCAGGGAAAATTGCCTCTGTTTTCTGATAATGGCAGAATGAACGCCGGTAAAGTTGTAAATATAGGACCGGTATGATACAATTATATGGATAAAAGATTCACAAAATCAGGGAACGGAGCGACCGTGCAGATAACGTATCCGTTCATCTGACCTGATAAGTCCGCCGGGTTCTCTGATTACTGTGGGAAAAGAAAAAACAAATGAAAGGGAGAGTTCTTTCTTTCATTCCAGACAAGGCAGGATCGAAAAAGTATGAAGACGGTAGTCAAACTTGCGAAGCTGGCCGAAGCTCTGAAGCTTCAAAATCTCACGCCGGAGATCGATATGAAAAAGATCGAGCTTACGACCAAGGACATCAACCGTCCGGCCCTTCAGCTGGCCGGGTACTATGAACATTTTTCCAGTGAGAGAGTACAGATCATCGGCTATGTCGAATATTCATACATTATGCAGATGGAACGGGAGGAACGGCAGGAACGTTTTGAGAAGTTCATTTCCAGCGGGATTCCGTGTGTGATTTTTACAACACTCACAGAGCCGACCGGACAGATGATTGAAACCGCGCTGAAGTACAAAGTTCCTCTGCTCGTGACATCCCGCACGACAAGTTCTTTTATGGCTGAGATCATCCGGTGGCTGGGACTGGAGCTTGCACCGAGTCTGTCCATGCACGGGGTCCTCGTTGATGTATACGGTGAAGGTGTTCTGATCATGGGGGAGAGCGGAATCGGTAAGAGCGAAGCGGCTCTGGAACTGGTCCGCCGCGGACACCGTCTGGTCAGTGACGATATTGTCGTTGTACGGAAAGTGTCGGACGCTACCTTGATCGGAAGTGCTCCGGATGTCACAAAGCATCTGATCGAGCTTCGGGGGATCGGCATTATCGATGTCCGGATGCTGTATGGCGTCGAGCATGTGAAGGACAGCCAGGAAATTGATCTGGTCATCAAGCTGGAAGACTGGAATAAATATAAGGAATACGACAGGCTCGGTCTTGAGGATGAGGTCACGGAAATCCTTGGCAACAAGGTCGTTCAGCACTCGCTGCCGATCCGTCCGGGACGGAATCTCGCGGTAATTGTTGAGACTGCTGCTGTCAACCACCGTCAGAAGAAAATGGGGTACAATGCTGTGCATGAGCTTCAAAAGCGTGTACAGGCAAAAATGATAAATAAGCGAGGTAACTAAAGATGAGCAAGTATTGTTTTGGAATCGATGTCGGCGGAACAACGGTAAAGTGCGGACTCTTTGAGGAGAACGGATCGCTGATCGACAAGTGGGAGATTCAGACCCGTACTGAAAACGGCGGAGAAAATGTCCTTCCCGATATTGCGGCAACGGTGATGTCCAAGATGGCAGTCAAAAAGATTGCCAGGGAAGATGTCATCGGTGTTGGTGTCGGCATTCCCGGACCGGTCATGCGCGGTGTGGTTCCGGTAGCGGTCAATCTTCACTGGGGTGAGAAAAATGTCGAATATGAGCTTGGAAATCTTCTCGATATGAAAGTCCGCGCCGGAAATGACGCCAATGTCGCTGCTCTCGGTGAGCAGTGGAAGGGCGGCGGAGAAGGAAAGGACTCCGTTATCATGGTTACACTCGGGACCGGTGTCGGCGGCGGAATCATTGTTGATGGCAAGATCGTAGAAGGAGCGCACGGCGCCGGCGGCGAAATCGGTCATATTCATGTGGAAGACAGTATAACAGATCCCTGCGGCTGCGGAAACTGCGGCTGTCTGGAGCAGGTCGCGTCTGCGACAGGTATTGTCCGCCTGGCGAAGGAAGAGCTCGCAAAGAATCCGGTCCTTCCGACAGCGCTTCGCGATAGTGAGATCACTTCCAAGGCTGTTTTTGACGCATATAAGGAAGGCGATGCAATGGCCACGACAATCGTTAATCGTTTCGCAAAATATCTCGGAACCGGTATTGCAACGATTGCAGCGGTCACAGACCCTGAAGTCATCGTGATCGGCGGCGGTGTCTCCAAGGCGGGCGAGTGCCTGACAGATATCGTGGGAAACTATTTCCGTGCAAGAGCATTCTCTGCATGCCGCCATACGATGATCGTCCTTGCCAAGCTTGGAAATGATGCGGGAATCTACGGGGCGGCCAGACTTGTCCTTTGATTTCTTCTGATCTGTCTGCTTTGGCGGATCAATAGTTAATCACAAAAACTTCCCGGATTCAGACTCTGAAGGCTTTCGCTCGCACTGGAAGCGGTACTGACTTTCTTATGAAGCTTTCGCATGAAAAGAAAGGAGTACCGGCCGTGTTCGAATGTCCTCCTTTGGAAAGGATTCCCGGTCGCCATTACATGAATGTATGTGGGCAGTTTTAGTGAATGAGCAAAAAAGAACCCGGCGCAAAGCGTCGGGCTCTTTTTTATTCGAAAGTAACGGCCTCACTGCCGGTCTCACCGCCGGTCTCACCGCCGGTCTCACCGCCACCGGCCTCACCGCCGGTCTCGCCGCCGCCAGTCTCACCGCCGGTTCCACCACCGGTCTCACCGCCGGTCTCGCCGCCGGTCTCACCGCCGGTCTCACCACCGGTTCCTCCGCCGGTCTCACCACCCGGTGTCCATGGATCCGAAGGTGCGGGGGTTGCAGGTGCCGGTGTGGGTGCCACAGTCTCTGAAGGCATGTCCTGCCCCTGATACCCGGAATAATCCGGGTAGTCCTGCTGCGGTGTATAACCGTGTGAGTGATCACACATCTTTGTCGGAGCAGTATTGGGAGCAAAATATTCCTGCCTTGTATTCTGGCATCCGTTTGCGAGCAGTCCTGTCTCCAGACAGATTTCTTTTTTCAGCATCTCCTCAGGCATCTTGAACTGTCTGACCACCTGCGTCTGGGAAATTCTGTTCATGACCTTCTTCCAGAGGATCTGATGATACGTGTGGCCGATTCCTTCGTCCGGAAGATGTTCATCTCTGTCGTAGCCGGCCCAGACACCGCATGTATAGTAAGGCGTATAACCGACGAACCAGACGTCGTTGTAATCTGACGTCGTTCCGGTCTTGCCGGCGACCGGCATTCCGCAGTCGAGCTGCAGATTCTGGCCGGTACCGACCATGACAACATCCTGCATCGCGCTGGTCAGAAGCGCTGCTGTATATTTACTTACTGCGTGGGTCTCCTCCGGAGTGTTGTCGATGATCACATTTCCGTCATTGTCCGTGATACTTGTGTAGAAAATGGGCTTAATATAAGTCCCGTCATTTGCAAGCGCGGCATAGGCGGCAGTCAGCTCCAGGTTGGAGACACCGTTGTAGATACCGCCGAGAGCGATCGGCTGGTAAACGTCGTAACGATTAGACAGCGTCGTGAAACCGAACTTGAGAAGCTGATTATACGCGTCCTCGGGACTGCTGTACTCCGTGATGGCCTTTACTGCCAGAACGTTGACGGAGTTCGCGATACCGTCACGTACCGTCAGATTGCCCTGATATGTGTCCGTGAGCCAGTTGTGGACATCCGTGCCGTCCGAGTACTTATACGGCTCGTCGACAATGACAGTCCCAAGTGTCAGCTTTCCGGTATCGATCGCATTCGAATAAGCTGCCAGGACCTTGAATGTGGAACCCGGCTGCCTTGTCGTGTTCGTTGCACGGTTCAGTGTGAGCGAA
>CADABA010000064.1 GCA_902785985.1 uncultured Lachnospiraceae bacterium | reverse complement strand
CGGGGAGAAACTTCCCTACGCCTGCGGAGGAATCGTCGTCGCGGGTCTTCTTTACCTTGTTCTCGCGCTGGTCATCCGGTTCGTCGGCGTAAAGAAGGTTATGCGTTTTCTTCCCCCTGTCGTGACCGGGCCGATCATCATCTGCATCGGACTCTCCCTCGCAGAATCGGCAATCGCCAATGCGCAGCATAACTGGTTCCTTGCCTGCATCGCGCTGGCGGTGGTCGTCATTTTCAATATCTGGGGCAAGGGCATGTTCCGCATCATCCCGATCCTGATGGGTGTCGTGCTCTCCTATGCTGCAGCCCTTTTGATGTATGCTGCAGGCATGTCCAATCCGGACGGAAGCGCGATCATCGACTTCACACAGGCCGCTACTGCACCATGGTTCGGACTGCCGGATTTCTTCATCTGCAAGTTCGATATCACCGCGATCCTGGTCATGGCACCGATCGCGATCGCTACCATGATGGAGCATGTCGGTGATATGTCTGCGATCTCCGCGACAGTCGGCCAGAATTTCCTTCAGAAACCCGGTCTTCACCGCACTCTGATCGGCGACGGTCTCGCGACGTCCCTCTCCGCCTTCTTCGGAGGGCCTGCGAATACGACCTATGGAGAGAACACGGGCGTCCTGGTGCTCTCCCGAGTGTATGATCCGAGCGTCATCCGTCTTGCAGCGGTCTATGCGATCATTCTGAGTTTTGAGCCGAAGTTCGCAGGTCTGATCTACGCACTTCCGACAGCCATCATCGGAGGAATCAGCTTCATCCTTTATGGAATGATCTCGGCGATCGGTATCCGCAATATTGTTGAAAATCACGTAGACTTCACGAACAGCAGGAACCTGATCATCGCGGCTGTCATCCTTGTGGCCGGACTCGGATTCTCGGACGGGCTGACCTTCATGGTCGGAACTACATCCGTCACGCTGACGAGTCTGGCGATCGCTTCGATCGCGGGTATCACCCTGAACGCAGTCCTTCCGGGCAATGACTATGAGTTCGGTGCCAACCCCAGGGGCGATAAGAACCGGGGCGTATCCATGAATCCGAATAAGTAAACAGCCCCGTTTAAAAGCAAAAAAGACCACTGTCTTAAGCGTCAGCCATTCCGGTGTAAATGGCTGCCTGTGACAGTGGCCTTTTTTGCTTCATCCCGCCTTTATTGAGATCTCGCAGGCGTTTTGCTCACTCCTCGTTCTTCTTCCTCAGAATATCCCAGGGCTCCGGTAAAGCCGTCAGCTCAATGTGCAGCTCCTGCTTCGGATGCGGAGCTGATTCCATCGCGCATCCTTCTCCGTCAAAGATGTGAAGGACTTCCGCCTCGATATTTCGTCCGTCCGGCTTCATGATTTCAATCGTCTCCCCGACACTGAACTTGTTTTTCTGCTCCGTGACGGCAAATCCGTTCCCGTCGATCTCCCGCACAATTCCCAGGAAGATGTAATTGCTGACGTATGTGCTGCTCCCGTAGATCTGATCATTTTCGTCCGGGCGGCCATAAAAGAACCCGCTCGTGAATGTTCTGTTCGTACAGTCTGCGATCTGCTCCCTGTACCAGCCCATATTCTTTTCATAGAGGGCCGGAGCCTTCCCGTACGCGTCCATGGCAAGCCGGTATGTCCGGGCCGCCGTCGCCACATAGAGGGCTGTCTTCATGCGCCCTTCGATCTTAAAGCTGTCGATCCCGGCATCGTAAAGATCCGGAATGTGCTCGATCATGCAAAGATCTCTCGAATTGAAAATGAACGTCCCCCGCTCATTTTCCTCGATCGGCATATATTCACCGGGCCTCGTCTCCTCCATCACCGCATATTTCCATCGGCAGGGATGCGTGCAGAGTCCTCTGTTCGCATCACGTCCCGCCAGATAATTGGAGAGCAGACATCTCCCCGAATAGGAAATGCACATCGCTCCATGGACAAAGGCTTCGATCTCAAGATCATCGGGAATGTGTGCGCGAATGTCTTTTATTTCCCGGAGGGAGAGCTCTCTGGCTGCCACGACCCTTTTTGCTCCGAGCTCCCGCCAGAAAAGGAACGTTTCATAGTTCGTATTATTCGCCTGTGTGCTGACATGCAGTTCAAGCCCCGGCGCATGCCTCTTTGCCAGCATGAACATGCCGGGATCCGCGACAAGCACAGCGTCCGGCCGGATCTCCGCAAGCTCCTCAAAATAAGCCGCAGCACCTTTCAGGTCATTGTCATGGGCTATGATATTGGCTGTGACATAGACCTTCGCGCCGTGCGCATGCGCGAATGCAATGCCCTCCCGCATCTCCTCCGCATCAAAATTGTGCGCTTTCGCTCTCAGTCCGTAGGCTTCCCCGCCGATATAGACGGCGTCCGCTCCGTATAAGACCGCGACCTTCAGGACGTCAAGGCTTCCCGCGGGCAGAAGTAATTCTGGATTTTTCATACTTGGGATCATGATCTCCTGTTCACATACTAACTAAGACTTCCCACATCCTTTACTTTAAGGCTCCGGATTCAATTCTCGCTCGCGAGAATTGAATCCCGGTCGCCACCACGCTGATGCATGTGGGAAGTCTTAGATACTAACATGTTCAAGAACGCCTCGGCGTTCCCGCCTCGACGTGCTCTGCTCCACACAGACTGCACTTACGGATCGTATCCGTTATTCGGATCCCGCTGTTTTCATCACATCTTTTTTACAGTCAATGCAAGACCATCCCCGATCGGCAGGATGGTCGTCACAAGATCCTCTCTGTGTGTTATTTCATACAAATATTCCCGCATGCGCTTATAAATCGTGCGGTTCCTCCGCTCAACGGCAAAATGAGATTCCAGAAGATCCCCGTTCTGCAGCACATTGTCCGAGACAAGCATTCCGCCCGGACGAAGCAGCCGGATCACTTCCGGAAGAAAATGAATATACTGGCCCTTTGCGGCATCCATAAAAATGAAATCGTACGTTTCCGTGAGCGTCGGAAGGATCTCCGCGGCATCTCCGAAAAGAAGCTCTACGCGGTCCTCCACCCCGGCCCTCCGAAAGTTCTCCCTCGCAGGCCCTATCCGCTTTTCATAATTCTCGACCGTCGTGATGCGGGCACTGCAGTTTTCGCACATAAGGATCGCCGAAAATCCCACTGCGCAGCCGATCTCCAGGATTTTATCCGGTCTCAGCGCTGCGACCAGGACCCTGAGTGCACTCTGGGTCTGCCGCCGTATAATGGGCACCGATGCCGCTAAGGCCTCCTCACCGAGCTTTTCAAGAAATTCCGAGTTCCCGGTATCCATGGATCCGAGGAAAATTTCCATCCGGTCTTCTTCCATCACGAGCTTTCCGACTCCCCTTCTTCCTTTTCCCCCGCCATGATCTTCATCATCTCGGTCGGAGTCTGGGAAGTGTTCAATATATACGTCCCGTGCTGCAGCTTTCCGTGATAAGCCGACAGCCGCTCCTGCAGGAAAAAGATGTAAGGGCTCGAAATAAGCCCGTTCTTGTCCAGAATTCCTCCGATCTCCATCACGGACGCCCCTTCCGGAATTGTGACCTGGACTTCAAGTCCGGGCTCAGCGGCCATCGCCTGTTCGTTGAAGACCGCGTAACCCCAGGTATAGGCTGTCCTCGCGAGGAACAGGAAAAAGATTACGACGAGTGCATACAGAAGAATACGGATGATCCCCCTGGCGCCCATTACCGCCGCTGTATACGCGACTCCGTTCTTGCGTTTTGCCATAACAGTCCTTTCTCAAAGAGTCGGCAGATGTATGCCGACTTCCCGGATCAGTCTCATGTAAATATCCCGGATCTGCCGGCACAGATCCGCCTCAGCCTCAAGATAGGCGTTGACTTCCGGTATTTTCTGCATTTCCTGATACGTTCTCTCAAGCTGTTCCGCGTTGTCCAGCATCTCATCACCCGGAGAATTACTGTACATAGCGAAAATATCTCCTCTCAGGAGATCCAGCTTCTCACTGAGACCCGGGTATTTCCGAAGGTCCCGTTCGCTTTTTCTGTATTGCTTATATGCACTGCAGTTTTTGATGCTCTGCACCAGCAGTTCCGTATTTTCTCCTACTGCATCCATAGTCCCTGCTCCTTCCGTTATGTATCCGCCTCCATGATGATCGGAAGGATCATCGGTCTTCTCTGTGTCCTTCTCCAGATAAAGTCGCTCAGCGAATCCTTGATATCCGATTTGATCTTTCCCCAGTCTGCTACATTGTGATCCAGACAGTAGAAGACTGCTTCATCGACCGTCTGCTTCGCCTCTGCAAGGAGTCCCTCAGACTCCCGCACATAGACGAATCCCCGGGATACGATATCCGGTCCCGAGAGCAGGCGGTTCGTGTATTTTTCCAGTGTAAGCACGATGATCACAATTCCGTCTTCTGAGAGCTTCTGGCGGTCACGGATGACGATATTGCCGACATCCCCGACGCCCAGCCCATCAACTAAGATGGTACCGGTCTCCACTTTTCCGATGATCCGCGCGCTGTCATTTCCAAGTTCAAGCACATCGCCGGAGTGCAGAATAAAAATACTGTCCTTCGGTATGCCGAGCGATTCCGCGAGGGCAGCGTGCGCCCGCAGATGCCGCATCTCGCCATGGACCGGCACCGCATATTTCGGTCTGAGCAGAGAATAGATCAGCTTGATCTCCTCCTGGCATGCATGACCGGAAACATGCGTATCCTCAAAGATGACATGCGCGCCGATTTCCGACAGTTCATTGATGACATTGGATACAGCCTTCTCATTTCCCGGGATCGGGTGCGAGGAGAAAACGATCACATCGCCGGGAATGAGCGTGACCTTCTTGTGGATATTGGCAGCCATGCGCGATAGCGCTGCCATCGACTCGCCCTGACTTCCCGTCGTGACGAGGACCAGCTTTTCGGGCGGATAATTCTTCATCTCATCGACGGAAATCACTGTTCCTGCCGGATCATCCACATACCCCAGTGCAATGGCTGTCCCGATGACCTTCACCATCGAGCGCCCTTCCAGAACGACCTTCCGCCCGAACTTCGCCGCACTGTTGATGATCTGCTGCACACGGTCGATATTGGACGCAAAGGTCGCAATGATCAGGCGGGATTTCGCGTGCTCCGTAAAAATCTGATCAAATTTCACGCCCACCGTGCGCTCAGACATCGTAAACCCCGGATGCTCCGCATTGGTCGAATCGCACATGAGAGCGAGGACCCCCTGCCGTCCGATCTCCGCAAAACGCTGCAGATCGATCGAATCACCGAAGACCGGCGTATAATCGACCTTGAAATCTCCCGTATGGAAGAGCACTCCCGCCGGGGTGTACAGCGCGAGCGCTGCCGCATCCTGGATCGAGTGATTTGTCTTGATAAATTCGACCCTGATGTCGCCGAGCGTCACAATATCGCCGAAATTCACGACGTTCCGGCGAATGACATCCAGCATCTCATGCTCCTCGAGCTTGTTCTCGATCAGAGCCATTGTGAGCTTTGTCGTATAAATAGGTACATTGATCTTGCGGAACACGTATGGAATCGCTCCGATGTGATCCTCATGACCATGCGTGATCACAAATCCCTTCACCTTGCTGTAGTTCTCCTCCAGATACACTGTATCCGGAAGCACAAAATCTACACCCAGCATGTCATCTTCAGGGAACGACATACCGCAGTCGATGACGACAATAGAATCCCCGTACTCGATCGCGGTGATATTCATCCCGATCTGCTCCAGACCGCCGAGAGGAATGATCTTTACACGCTCTATCTGATTGTCCTTATTCTTCAAAAGATCCTCCTTTTTTCTTTTTTACCGGCTGAAACTGCCCGCATGCATCATACATGACGGCGACCGGGAATAATGCAGGTCTCGCGAGCGAGACGAAAGCGCAGGATTTACGGTCAGCGGGGGTTTTTCCCACTGAGTGTTCGGAACGCCGAAGCGCTCCTGCCGCGGAATGCGCAGAAAACAGGCGCCTTCCGCCGCGCACGTAACACGATCCGCCGGCGGCCTTTATCCCCGGTGCCTCAGGAGTCAGGATGCGGGAAGTTCCATACCTGACTGTGTCAGAAGACACATTTTTTGTTTATATGTTCACATTTCAAATTCCGTATCCGTAAGCATCTCCGAAAAGATCCGCATGACAGACTCAAGCTCGACCGGATCCCCGACCGGAACAAACTCCGCCTCCGGATCGCTCTCATCAGAGATATCCTTTAAAATGAGTGCCTCCGCGTCCCCCTCCGGTGCGTCTGTCACCAGAAGATAATCCGTCCCATTGATCCGCGTCTGCTCCTCGATCCAAAACATATGCTCCGCACCGTTCTCATCCCTGAATGCAATCGATTCGATATCCATAAAAAATCCTCCGTACATTTCCGCAACAGTGCAGCGCAGGCATCCATGGTCAAAGAGCGTCGGCGCCGGCTCATGATATTACCTGCGGCAGCGCATCATTGCGGCAGCGCATCGTTCGCTGAGACAGGAAATATCGTGACGCTCCGGCGCCTTCTCTCTTTCACACCGAATCCGTCGGCGCACTGTGAGAGGCCCCCTGATCATTATTCATGTAATCACGCAGGATAATGACCGCTGCGATCATATCAACATACTTCTTAAAATCTCTGCGGGGAATCCCGGCCTCCTCCATGGCGAGGTCAGCCTCCACCGTTGTGAGTCTTTCATCCACAAGAAAGACAGGGAGAGAAAATTTTCTCTCAAGCTCCTTTTTGAACGCGAGAGTTTTTTCCGCCCTGTCCCCCATCGTATCATCCATATTGAGGGGCAGCCCCAGCACGATCGATTCCACGCCGTAATGATCGATCAGTTCCCCGATCCTTCTGAAGGTCGGACGCAGATGCGTCTCCTTTTCTCTTCTGATGATCCCGACACCCTGTGCCGTGATCCCGAGCGGATCGGTGACCGCCACCCCCACTGTCTTTGAGCCAAAGTCAAGCCCAAGAATACGCATTAATCCTCCCTGTCTTCCCAGGCCTTGTTCTTGATATAGGCCCGGAGAAGCTCCTCGACAAGTTCGTCTCTCTCAACTTTCATGATCATGCTTCGCGCGCTCTTATAGCTCGTAATGTAAGTAGGGTCACCTGACATAATGTACCCGACGATCTGGTTGACAGGATTATACCCTTTTTCGGCCATCGCGTTGTAGACAATATCAAGCACATCCTTGACATTGATCTCCGGTCCGGTCTTCACTTTAAAATACTGTGTGTTTCCCAAATCCGACATACTTAAACCTCACTTTACATTATTCCGAATGACCCGGCCAGCGGATCCTTCGTCCGCCGGTTTCCGAACGGGCTCTCTTCTTTTTATCTGCATACACAGAACCATTTTACACTCAAACAGTACAATGTTCAAGTCAATTGTCAGAAAACGAGAGCCGGCTCGGCATCCGAAGTACCCCGGCAGGTTTTCCGGTCATTGTGTCTTCTGTTCTGTCGACACCCCGAATGCGGCATCGTGTGCGGTCAGTTCCCCCATAAAAGTGACCGCCTCCGGGACAAGCTCGATCGTTTCATTTGCAAGATCCCTCTCTGTGAAGAAGATGAAGGGCACATACTCCCTTGTATACCCCCTGAATGCCTTCTTCCCTGAAATGAACACCCGCTCCTCGAAGAGCACGGATACCTGTTTCCCAAGGAAGGATTCAGCATAGACCACTCTCGCCTTTTTGTCAAGCTCGATCAGCAGCGCGGAGCGGGACCGTTTCACCTTTTCCGGGACCTGTCCGGCCATCTTTGCCGCAGCAGTCCCCCTGCGGACCGAATATTTGAAGATATGTGTCCTTGAAAAATGAATACCTTCTACGAACCGCATCGTCTCGGAAAATTCTCCCTCCGTCTCCCCCGGGAACCCTGCGATAATGTCGGTCATAATGGCCGGCATCTCATAATATTTCCGGAGAAGCGCGCATTTTTCGGCAAAATCCGCAGTGCTGTACTTTCTGCGCATGCGGAGGAGCGTACTGTCTGAGCCGCTCTGCATGGAGAGATGGAAGGAAGGGCAGACCTTTCGGATCTTTGCGATCTCACGCACGAACTCCTCTGTGATAATCCCCGGCTCCAGAGATCCGAGGCGGATCCGTTCGATTCCCCCGATCTCTGCCAGATCGCGAATGACCTCGAGAAGACGGATGTTGGTCGCAGCCTCAGAGGCCCGGGGGGTCTGGCGGTTCCTCCCCGGATACTCGAAGTCAAGCCCGTAGGAGCTGATGTGAATACCTGTAAGGACGATCTCATGATAACCATGCTCCGCTAATTTCTCCGCCTCCCGGCGAATCTCATTGCGTCTGCGGCTTCGGACCCGCCCGCGGACGTACGGGATCATACAGTAAGAACAGAACTGGTTACACCCGTCCTGGATCTTTAAATATGCTCTCGTGTGCTCTCCCGCAGGCACAAAATGCAGTTCATCATACTCACGAACATTGCTGATCCTGCTGACTGCGATCTCCTTGGACCGCATAAGATCGGAGAAATACGCATCAAGGATCTCCGGAAGCATTCCCTTCTCATGATTGCCGACGATAATATCCACCGCCGGATCTGCCCTGAGCGATTCCTCTGCGTCCTGCACATAGCAGCCTGCCGCAACGACGACCGCATCGGGATTCATCTCTTTTGCCTTATGCAGCATCTGCCTTGACTTTCTGTCTGCTATGTTCGTGACAGTGCACGTATTGATCACATAAATATCCGCCCCGGGCATAAACGGGACTTCCTCGTAGCCGGCCGCCAGGAGGCTCTGCCGCATAGCGTCGGTCTCATATGAATTTACTTTGCAGCCGAGGCTGTGAAAAGCGGCTTTCCTTGCCATAAATTATGTCTCCCGTAATTTTCAGGAACGCCTCGGCGTTCCTGCCGCGGCGCGCGAGACTGTACCCGCGATGAAGGCGAACATCACTTTGCGCGCGCATCTCATGATCAAAAATCACAGAGACTGCGCGATGAAGAATGAACGCAAACTGCATGTATCTCTGTGCAGCAGCATTTCAGAAAAGCATTCTGTCCGCCGCACGAAGCCCGTACCGGGAAGCATTCTGTCCGCTGCACGAAGCCCGTACCAGGAAGCATTCTGTCCGCTGCACAACATGATTTGGCTTGACTTGCCTCCTTATTCAAGATAAGATGAAAGTGCAGATGCAAATTCTGCTTCTTAATTAAAGGAGGAATATACATCAATGAAAACCATCAAAGTTTCTCTGAACTCAATCGATAAAGTAAAGACTTTTGTCAACGATATCAACCGTTTTGATTTCGATTTCGACCTGGTTTCCGGCCGCTACGTCATCGACGCGAAGTCCATCATGGGTATCTTCAGCCTCGATCTCTCAAAGCCGATCGACCTGAACATTCACGCAGAAGGGGACTCTCTCCAGGAAGTCCTGAAGACACTTGCGCAGTACGAAGTATGATCAAGGACGACGCAGGATGCATGTGATGTAAATCCATGATGAATGTGCAGAGTGATACCCGGCCCTGACACGGGCTGCCGGGTAAGCGTCAGTGACTGCAGCCGGATGCGCACCGCAGCCGCGCAGAGGGGAAGGTGCTTTGCACCCTGTCCGGTGCGGCCGGGAACGCCGGGGCGTTCCTGATAATTTACACGTCAATGAACACGGATATGCGTATTCATCCCGGTACATCCGGATTCAGGCTTTTCCGGCGATTCCCTTCACCTGCAGTTCACGAATATCAGAATGAGAGTGCACTCTATATGGCTGACATTGCAGTCAATGCCGGCCATATAGAGTGCCTTTTTTCATTTTTCTTTACTTCGCAATGATCGTCTCTGTCTGCTCGATCGCCGTGCGCACCAGCTCATCGATATCGCTTTTCAGCTTCTGCTCTGACCGCTCAATGACACTTAAGATCGGCTTCGTGACCGGATGCTTCGCGACAAAGATCGTGCAGCAGTCCTCATAGGGAAGGATCGATGTCTCGTATGTGCCGATCTTCCTTGCGATTGCACTGATATCATTTTTGTCCGACCCGATGAGCGGTCTGTAGACAGGCATCGTACAGGCAGCATCCGTACAGAAAAGGCTCTGCATGGTCTGGCTCGCGACCTGACCGATGCTCTCCCCGGTGACAAGTCCCAGATCCCCGTCTTCCTTCGCAAAATGCTCCGCGATCTTCATCATATATCTGCGCATGATGATGGTGAGCTCATTGTGCGGACACCTGTCATAGATCGCCAGCTGAATATCCGTAAAATTCACAATATGCAGACGGATCGGGCCGGCGTAGGCAGCGATCTGCTTCGCGAGATCCACGACCTTCTGCTTCGCACGTTCCGAGGTATAGGGCGGCGCGTGGAAATATGTCGCGTCCAGCGTGACACCTCGCTTCGCGATCATCCAGCCCGCGACCGGAGAATCGATCCCGCCGGACAGAAGGAGCATAGCTTTTCCCGCTGTCCCGATCGGCATGCCTCCCGGTCCCGGAATGATCTTCGAATAAATATAGATCTCATCGCGGATCTCAACGTCAAAAAGGATCTCCGGATCATGGACGTCGACCTTCATCGACGGA
>CADABA010000063.1 GCA_902785985.1 uncultured Lachnospiraceae bacterium | reverse complement strand
GTTACAGTGAATACACACCACGAGTTTTTATTGTATTCCACGTACTATGACATCACGTCATGCACATCATATACACTGTTTTTTGACCACGAGTTTACTGATTATTCTGTATTTCTTGCGATTCCGGATGATGACGACGCACTTCATCTGCCATTAGTCTGCTCCGAAATAGTATTACACTGCCCGTGGGCATTTTCTTCATTTTCTTTTTGGGTTTTTCACTGTTAACACCTATATATACGTATGAGACGGCAAGAGGGACAGCATGAAAAAGCCGGCACTGAAAATGTTATTTATTCTTCTAATATGAAATGAGAGCAGTTCACCTTCAGATGGAGGTATTTGTTTCGTTTGTGGTATAATAGTACAGTATAAAGATAAGCAGCTGTAGAAAGAGATCATTCTTTTATCCGTACCGAAATGCCGGGAAAGGAACGACAATGATCGAACCAAAATCGATGATCCATTATGAGAATACGGTACCTGGCATATTCGTTCGCCGGGTAAACCGTTTTGTCGCCGAAGTCCTGACCGATGGGAAAACAGAGCAGGTGCACATAAAAAACACCGGCCGCCTTAAGGAGCTGTTGGTGCCAAATGCGAGGGTCACACTTCAGAAAGTTTCGGATTCGCATCGGAAAACATCATTTGATCTGATCTCCGTTTATGAACCTGGGATGAAATGGGTCAATATTGACAGCCTCGCACCGAATGAACTGATGAGGCAGCAGCTCATGAGCATGAAATATGATGTGGTAAGACCCGAGTATACGTACGGCGGTTCCAGATTCGATTTTTATATGGAGAACCGACACAGCGCGGCGTGAAACATTTGGAAGAGCTGACCATCGCGGCGAAAAATGGATATCATTGCCAAATCGCGTTTATCATACAGATGAACGGAATCCACAGAGTCTTCCCAAACGATGACATGCAGCCGGAGTTCGGGCAGGCCCTGGTCTGCGCTGCGAATGCAGGCGTGCAGGTCGTATATTACAGATGTCATGTGGAAGCCGACAGCATTAAAATAACGGGCGTTGAAAAAGAAAGATAAAAAAATGAAGGAGAAAATCATATGAACAATATAGAACGACGAGACCGGCAGATCCTGTATATTTCCGATGACGCAGTATTCGAAGAGCAGAAGAAGTGCCGGGCAATCCTGCAGAAGCTGAATTTCATGGATCGTGCAGATTTTGCAGGCATATCCGCAGTAGTGAAAGAACTTTTCGGTACGTCAGACGGAGCTTTCGTGAATCCGCCTTTCTTCTGCGATTACGGCAGTCACATTCACGTCGGAAAGAATTTCTTTGCGAACTACAACTGCACCATCATCGACGTGGCTCCCGTGGTGATCGGAGATAATTGCCAGATGGCCCCAAATGCAGCAATCTATACAGCCGGTCATCCCGTGCATCCTGCCACCAGAAACACAGCTTATGAATACGGTATCGGTGTGACCATCGGTCATAATGTATGGATTGGCGGCAATTCGGTGATCCTGCCGGGGGTGCACATCGGCGATAACACAGTGATCGGTGCAGGCAGCGTGGTGACAAAGGATATTCCTGCCTGGTGTGTTGCAGCCGGCAATCCCTGCAGGGTCATTCGCAAAATAACAGAAGCAGACCGTGAAACCTGGTTTCACCATGTGCCTGTAGATCAGGAAGCGATGGAGCATATACGGCAGATGTGGACAGACAGCAGTGATCCGATCAGGTATCCTGCTGCATCGGAAGAATGAAGAGGCGGTCTTGATATGATAATGCAGGCTTTTTTGTGAGGTGATGGTTCTTTGAACGGTGAAATATCTTTTCGTCATAATGTAATTAACATGCAGTCTCTTGACACGTTCATTAATATCAGAGGGAGATTCAGCCGCGGAAGGAAAGATGTGTATTTTGTAAGAGCGATCGGAGAATGCCCGGATTTTTTGAAGGTTTTTGAGACTCTCGACGGTAAGCTTACTGACGCGGAAAAATCAAACAGGATCAGGTATTTACGAATAAAAGGTCTCCCGAATTCCGTAGAAAGGCAGGCCTTGGAATATTATGTTTCGGCATATGCCGAATGGAAACAGGGAAAGCCGATCATAACGAGAAAACGATCTGAAAACAGGAACTTTGTGAGTGTACTTGAAGAAGCCACAAAAGAAACCATCGAAAAATATAAGATCGTTCGCCCGGGCATATCGGAATCAATAATCAGAAATTTTGCAATCAAGCTTTGGTACTGGACAGATCTTTTTCCGGGGGATGTGATCAGGGAGTGGTCTGAACAGATGACAGTCAAAATTGTTTCCGACAATATCGTAAAAGCACAGGAATATCTGTTTTTTTATTTTGCTACCCTGCTGGGCTTCGATGTTTTATTGCTCAATAACCGGGCAGACATCGTTATAGACGAGAAGGTCCGAAATCTGTCAGGTGAACTTATTCTGGGAAGTTTCGGTACAGTTGAGCTTCCGGTACACGGAAAGAACACGGTCTGTACTCATTCCGCAAAAGGATCGCCGCAGAAAGGCGCGGTCAATTCAACAGTAAGAAACAGCAGCGGGAATCGCGGAATTCCTGCAGCAAGCAGCAACAGCAGCGGGAATCGCGGAATTCCTGCAGCAAGCAGCAATAGCAGCGGGAATCGCGTGATTCCTGCAGTAAGCAGCAACAGCAGCGGGAATCGCGGAATTCCTGCAGTAAGCAGCAACAGCAGCGGGAATCGCGGAATTCCTGCAGCAAGCAGCAACAGCAATGGAAATCGCGTGATTCCTGCAGTAAGAACCGGTCAGCCAGCTGTACAAGGTAACTTTCCTGAAGCAAACAACAGAAACCGGGTCGAACGTCGGCAGGGGAATCTCAGGCAGGAAAAAACCTTTGAAGAACTGGCACAGCTGGCATCCTCTATTGTTATGATTGCTGTCATTGACGGGAACGGAGAACCGACAGCCACCGGATCAGGGATCATGATCGGCAGAAAAGGATTTATTTTGACTAATTTCCATGTTGTTAAGCGCGGATCCATTTTTGCTGTAAGAATTGAAGACGATGAGAAAGTATACGTTACAGGCGAAGTCATAAAATATAATCCGCAGCTGGATCTGGCGGTACTGCGGATCGACAGAGAGTTAAGACCATTGCCTGTCTATGACGGCAGAAAAAAACTTGTCAGAGGGCAGCGGGTCGTTGCAATCGGAAGTCCTCTCGGACTGTTCAATTCTGTTTCAGATGGAATCATATCCGGCTTCAGGAAAATTAAAGATGTCGATATGATCCAGTTCACAGCTCCCATATCGAACGGCAGCTCCGGCGGAGCCGTTTTAAATATGTTTGGTGAGATCATCGGAATCAGTACCGCCGGAGTTGACAGCGGACAAAACATTAATCTTGCAGTAGACTACAGCAATATTCGATTTTTTGCACAGGGATTTTTCGGACAGAACTAAGTACGGGTCCGCGTATCCTTTCAGGAGGTACAAAAGATGATACGGATCGCAATCGCTGAGGATAATCAGGATGAATTGAATACGCTCAGAAGTTTTATATCCCGGTATGGACGGGAACATGATCTGGCGCTGCAGATTGACGTATTCACGGACGGAGATGAAGTGATGGACGGCTTTCGCGCCGGTTACGATATCCTCTTTCTGGACATTGAGATGCCGTTCCTTACCGGAATGGACGCAGCAGAGCAGATCCGGGAAACGGATAAGGACGTCACGATCATTTTTGTGACGAACAACCCTCATTACGCGATACGCGGTTATAAGGTGGCTGCGCTGGATTACATACTAAAGCCGGTAAGTTATGAAACTGTTGCGGAAGTGATGAGCCGTGCGCTGAAGCATCGTGGGACACGCACTAAGAAGTATGTCAGTGTCAGGGTCCGGACCGGAACGGTCAAACTGGATGTCTCCCGGATCCGATACATCGATGTTCTGGATCATTATCTGTGCTATCACATGACAGAAGGGGATGTGACGACGAAAGCTTCCATGCGGGAAGCTGTGCAGGAACTCTCCGGAGAGCACTTCTTCCAGTGCAATAAGGCTTTTTTAGTAAATCTCGCCTATGTTGACGGAATCACCGGGAACGATATTATCATCGGCAGCGAACGCATTCCGGTCAGCAGGAGCAGAAAAAAGGCATTTCTGCAGGCGATGAATCAGTATATGGCTATGTAATCTCTGACACATAATTTGCATTCTATCATTCTGCAGGAGAGAAAAGTATTATGTTTCATCAACCGACCGTTGACCTGTACAATACGCCGGGAATTTATTACGCTGCAGCCTACTGGATCAGCAGTATGATATTCATAGCTGTGCTCTCGAAAAGAAAAAAGACGGCGTCTGTCCGCGCAAAACAGATCCTGATCCTGATTGTTCTGTCCGTATTCATGACGGTGTCGCATCATCAGTCTCCTGTTTTTCATTTTCCGTGCATGGCGATCGTCCTGGCGCTGGTCTGCGCTAATCTGTATATCAGCTGCAGCCTGACCGGATATGAGACGATTTATTATGGTCTTCGGGTCTTTATGGTCGGAGAACTGGCTGCAGCGCTGGACTGGCAGATTTTTTATTACGGTCTGACGACTCTCGGCATGCCTATGAACATGAAGACAAATCTCCTGTTCCTGCTTCCCAGCTGGTTTTTGGTATTTATTTTGACATACTTTGTCGAGCGCGCCCTCTATAAAATAATCGGACGGCCGGAGATTGAAAAGAACACAGTGATCTCGCTGTTCATTATAGTTCTGTTCTTCTACGCCCTCAGCAACATCAGCTATCTTTTCAAAGGCACTGCATTTACTGCGTCCGGCGAGCAGGAGCTGTTTATTTTCCGCACACTGTCGGACCTTGGGTGCGTCGGCATTTCCGCGATGTTCCATGGCATGATCGGCCAGATGAGCGCGCGGATCGAATCGGAGAAGATGAACCAGATGCTGCGGATGCAGTATGCGTCCTATAAGATCTCAGAGGAGAGCATCGCCCTGGTCAACCGTAAATACCACGATCTGAAACACCAGATCGCATTTCTGCGGAGCAGTACAGACGATACGGAGCGGAACACATATCTCGACCGGATGGAGGACGAGATCAGGACCTTTGAGGCAAAGACGAACAGCGGCAACGAAGTACTGGATGCGATCCTCGGCACGAAGATCCTTCAGTGTATGAATGAGAAGATCGATTTTCACGTGATGGCGGATGGCACAGTTCTCGATTTCATGGATAAAATGGACGTCAGTGCCCTGTTCGGCAACATTCTGGACAATGCGATCGAGGCAGCCTCCAAGGTAAAAGAAGGCGGGGAGCGGCGGATCCGCCTGTATGTCAGCGAAAAGAAAGGATTTGTAAAGGTATTGGCGGAAAACACCTATGCGGGAGACCTGCTGTTTGAAGACGGGGTTCCTCTCACGACAAAACAGTTCGAGAAGGGATACCACGGATTCGGAGTGCGAAGCATCCGCGCAATCGCAGAGAAATACGGGGGAAGTGCCATGATGAAGATCGACGGAGACTGGTTCCAGGTGCACCTGCTCCTTCCTGCAGAAAATACAGTTCACGTATAAATAACGACCGTTCACTGTCTTTGAACGAAAGCGCAGAGGATCAGTGCTATATTTACTGTAAAAGAGCAGTATTCATACTCATTTACAGGGGGTCAATATGAAAACGAAACAAGCCTTTAATCCGTATCTTCCAAGCTGGGAATACGTCCCTGACGCAGAGCCGCATGTCGTCGGCGACAGAGTGTACATCTACGGATCGCACGATCTCTTTAACGGGATCAATTTCTGTCTCGGTGACTATGTCTGCTGGTCCGCACCGACAGATGACCTTGGCAACTGGACATATCACGGCGTGATCTTTAAGAGAGAGCAGGATCCTGCCGCGCCGCGGATCAGGACCACGAACGGCCTTGCCGCGCCGGATATGGTTGTCGGTGACGACGGACGCTATTATCTGTACTATTTCATGGGCGGCACGAAGATGATCTCCGTGGCAGTCTGCGACGAGCCCGCCGGCAAATACGAATTTTACGGCTATGTGAAGTATGAGGATGGAACGCCCATCGGCAAGAGGAATGAACCTTTCCAGTTCGACCCGGGATGTCTTAAGGACGATGATGGCCGTCTGTATCTGTATACGGGATTTGCGTTCGGCGGAAACCCGATCCTGCTGGACGGTTCCAAGCCCACGGAGCACGGGCCGATGTGGTTCGAGATCGATACGAAAGATATGCTGACGGTCATTTCCGGAGATGATCTTCATTATATCGGTGTTAAGACCGGTGAGGAAGCCAAGGGAACCCCTTATGAGAGTCAGCCTTTTGGCGAGGCGAGCTCCATGCGCAAGTTCGGGGATACCTACTATTTCATCTACAGTTCACTCAACAGTCATAACCTCTGCTACGCGACCAGCAAGAGCCCGACGGAAGGATTCGAGTACGGCGGTATCCTGGTGAGCTGCGGTGATATCGGTCTTCCGGGTGTAGATGATGTGAAGCACGCACGTAACTCTACCGGAAATACACATGGAAGCCTTATTGAGATCGGCGGCAAATACTACATTTTTTATCACCGCCACACGAACCGCAAACAGTCCTCCCGTCAGGCGTGCGCGGAGGAGATCCGCTTTGAGGACGGCAGATTCTATCAGGCGGAGATGACCAGCTGCGGTCTCAACGGCGGCCCGCTTTTCGGAAAAGGTGAGTATCCGACCGCCATCGCATGCAACGTCTACGGAAAGAACGGGACGCGGTTCCTGAGCATGCTCAAGATGCCCAAGAGGATGGGCCCGTTCATCACCCAGCACGGCAAGGACCGCGAAGAGGGAGAACCGCAGTATGTCTCAAATTTCTGCACGGACTGCACGGTCGGGTTCAAGTATTTTGAACTCTCAGAGACGACAAAGATCAAAGTAAGTCTCCAGGGGTACGGTGATGGCTGCAACGTAACAGTCCGCACGAAGGAAAGAGGAGAGGTGATCTGCCGTATTCCCGTGCATACCTGCAGGCAGCCCGAGGAATTTGAGGGGATACTTCCGTCTGGTCTTGGCAGTAAAGAAGCACTCTACTTCAGCGTCGAGGGTAAAGGAGGCACGTTCGATTTCAATTCGTTTACGCTCAGCTGATAAGAACGCTGAGGCGTCCCTGATTATGGAATTACTGAAAGAATTCCGGCGATGGATTTGATCCCCGGTAACGAAGAAAAAGGAAACAATTATAGAAAGCAGGTTAGTTCATGGCACTCATCAGCATTATTGAAGACTTTCATCCGCTTAATAACGCAAAGTATCTGGATATAGCGAAGAGCCTGAAGCCTTCGCTGCACCACCATATCTTTGAGCCGGTGGGTGCTTTTATGCTCAAAGAACGCTACAGCAGCGAGAAAGAAGCCATAAGGCTCCATGATGTCACGCATCTGTCGCTCGGGAAGGGGCGGAATCTGTGTCTGGATTTCGGAAGTCACAGGGTGGGGCGCGTTTCACTGGCGCTTTCCTATTCGGGAAGCCATCCGGACGCGCCGGCGCTGCTGAAACTCAAGTTCGCGGAAACACTGAAAGAACTGTCCGAGAATTCGGACAGCTATGATGGCTGGATCTCCTCCAGCTGGATCCAGGAGGAATATGTACATGTGGACGTCCTCCCATCAGTGATCTCGCTTCCCAGGCGCTATGCATTCCGCTACTTAAAGATCACGCTCATGGATACGTCGCCAAAATACAAGCTTGTTATCAAGCATGCCGAGTGCCTGGCGGAATCATCTGCCTATATGGAAAGATCCGGAGCGGTATCGTATAAGGATCCGATGCTGGACAGGATCAATGAGGTAGGGATCCGCACACTGCACAATTGCATGCAGGATGTATTTGAGGACGGTCCCAAGAGAGACAGAAGGCTTTGGATGGGCGACCTGCGGCTGCAGGCGCAGGCGAATTATTCGACATTCAGGAATAATGACCTTGTCAAGCGGTGCCTGTATCTGTTTGCCGGAAGCCGTTTCCCCGATGGACGGGTCAGTGCCTGTCTTTTCACCGATCCGGTCGTGGAAGCGGATGACACATGGCTGTTCGATTACTCGCTCTTCTTTGTTGTTGCGCTGGAGGAATATCTGGAAGCGACAGGGGATCTGCAGGCACTGGAAGATCTGTACGGTGTAGCGATGGAGCAGATCGATCTGGCGCTGGGAATGCTGGGGACGGATGGTATTCTGGATCAGAACGCAGTTGAAAATACATTTGTGGACTGGTGCGACCCTCTGGACAAGTCGGTCTGTGCACAGTCGGTGTTGATCTATGCGCTGCGGTTTGCCCGGAAACTGGCACTTCGCAAAGAGGATGCCGGACGGGCAGAGGCGATTGAAGAAAGGATCATACAGCTGTCTGAAGCAGCGCGGGACCGCTTCTGGGATGCTGATCAAAGATGTTTTGTGAGCGGACAGGGACAGGTCTCTCCCGCCGGACAGGTGTGGGCAGTGCTCGCGGGACTTGCAGAAGGAGAGGAAGCCTGCAGCGCTGTAAAGCAGTGCGAAAGCTGTGTTCCGGATCTCAAAATGACGACGCCCTACATGCACCACTACTATGTGATGGCGCTTCTTGCATGCGGCATGAAAGAGAAGGCTCTGGATCACATAAAGAGTTACTGGGGCAGCATGGTGGAAGCGGGGGCTGACACTTTCTGGGAGTCCTGGATGCCGGAAGACCCTGAGGCGTCCCCTTACGGAGGAAGTATTATCAATAGTTACTGTCATGCGTGGAGCTGTACGCCGGTGTATATCCTGAAAGAGTTCTTTCACGAGGAGTGGGAGGAGACCTGACGGTAATAATAATCTGTGTGAAGCTTTCGCACGGAGAATGCCAAACGAGCTGTCATATGCATCTTAAACGAGAAGATGCCTGCATTTTCGGATCATGGATTCTGCCGTTCCTTAAGAAAAGGATACGGCAGTTTTCATTTTCAATCACATTTGTCAGAAGCGATCCACCTGTCAGCTTCTCCGAAACCGGATCCCTGTTTCAGGCAATTCCATTCCATACAGAGTTTCGCAGGAGCCTGATAAACGTTTGCTTAAAAGGAGGGTTTATGGGAAAAACAGAAAGAAAGCACAGAAAATTGATCGGTCAGCTTACTCTGGCAGAAAAAGCCGCCCTTTTAGGCGGCAAGGGTGAGTGGGATTCCAGGGATATTCCGAGGTTAGGAATCCCTTCGATGATCATGTCCGACGGCCCTCACGGACTCAGAAGGCAGGCAGGGGCGGGCGACCATCTCGGGCTTAATGCTTCCCTGCCGGCCACCTGTTTTCCGACAGCTGCGACGATGGCGAACAGCTGGGACAGGAATCTGTGCACTGAGGTAGGCAGGGCACTCGGCGAAGAGGCCATGGCCATGGGAGTCAATATCCTGCTCGGACCCGGCATGAACATCAAGAGGAATCCTCTGTGCGGGCGCAACTTCGAGTACTTCTCGGAGGATCCTTATGTGACGGGCAAACTGGCTGCCTCCTATGTGAACGGGATCCAGAGTAAAGGCGTCTGCTCCTGCATCAAGCATTTCGCCGTGAACTCACAGGAGGAGCGCCGCATGGCGATGAATGCGGTCGTGGACGAGCGCACACTCCGTGAGATTTATCTGACAGGTTTTGAGATGGCTATTGACGAGGCAGAGCCCGGCTCGGTCATGACATCCTACAACCGGGTCAATGGCGAGTATGCGAACGAGAACATACATCTTCTGAAGGATATCCTCCGTGGCGAGTGGGGCTACGATAAATTCGTGGTCTCCGACTGGGGCGGTGCGAACGATCATGTCAGGGCAGTAAAGGCCGGTTCCGACCTGGAGATGCCTGCGCCGGGACTCGCCTCCGCCAGGGAACTGGTCAAAGCGGTAAAGAGCGGTGAACTTTCCATGAAAGATCTGGATGCGCGCGTAGATGAGCTCCTGGATGTGGTCCTTAAGACGACAGAAACAGCCAAAGGCCATAGCGAGAAGTTCGACATCGAAGGGCACCATGCTCTCGCCGGAAAAGCGGCTGCGCAATGCGCGGTCCTTCTTAAGAACACCGACGGGATCCTCCCCCTGAAGGAGGGAACGAGGATAGCAGTCGTCGGCGATTTCGCGTTCACTCCCAGATATCAGGGCGCCGGATCCTCCATGGTCAACTGCACGAAAGTGGAGACGATCAGGAATCAGATTTCAAAGGAAAAGGGACTGAAAGTCATCTCAATGTGTCACGGCTACAGGAGGAATGGAGAGGCAGATGGCGCGCTTCTTGCCGAAGCCGTGAAGGCGGCAAAAGTCGCCGATGTCGTGCTGTATTTCTTCGGGCTCGATGAGATGAGTGAGTCCGAAGGACTCGACCGTACGCACATGCGCATTCCGCAGGTCCAGATCGACGTGCTCCTCGCAATGGCGAAGGTCAATCCGAATATCGTCGGTGTGATCAGCGCCGGCTCCTCCATTGAAATGGAATGGGAGGATTCTCTGAAAGCGATCCTGCACGGGTATCTGACCGGACAGGCCGGGGCAGGAGCAATGCTTGACCTTATCACCGGCCGTGTCAATCCATCAGGGAAGCTGACGGAGACGTATCCGATGGTCTGTCAGGATGTTCCGTCTTCTCCGTATTACCCGGCTAAAGAGAGGAACTCCGAGTACAGAGAAGCGATTTATGTGGGATATCGGTATTTTGACACCTTTGAAAAAGCGGTCCGGTATCCGTTCGGATTCGGACTGTCCTACACGACCTTCGAGTATTCGGATCTGAAAGTCACGGACGAAGGCGCTGTCTTTACCGTTAAGAACACAGGCGAAGTGGATGGTTCAGAAGTCGCGCAGCTGTATATAGGGCTTCCCGACAGCCGGATCCTTCGCGCAAAGAAGGAACTCAAGGGCTTTTCCAAGGTGTTCCTTAAGGCCGGGGAGTCAAAAGAGATTTTCATTCCGTTCGACAAATACACTTTCCGGTACTGGAACACGAAGAAGAACGGCTGGGCAGTCGAAGAGGGTACGTACACGGTCAGCGTGGGAAGTTCCGTGGCTGATATCCGCCTTATGGAAACGCTTGCTGTCGAGGGCGAAGAGACATCCGCTCCTTACGACGAGAAGAAGCTCGAGGCATACAGAAGAGGTGAGATCCACGATATTCCGGACGAGGCGTTTGCGGAACTACTGGGAGGTCCGATTCCGGACGGCAGCTGGAAGGGCAGGCTGGACAGGAACGATGCGATCTGCCAGATGGTCAACGCAAAAAGCAGACTTGCGAGGTTCCTCTTTAAGCAGCTCGAAAAAAAGAAGAAGGCAGCGGAGGCAGCCGGCAGACCGGATCTGAACGTGCTGTTCATCTGCAACATGCCGTTCCGCGCTATCAGCAAGATGACAGCCGGTGCTGTAGATGGGAAGATGGTCGAGGGGATGGTGGACATCGTGAACGGACATTTCTTCGTCGGGGCAGGAAAAATAATCAGCGGTTACTTCACGAACAGGCATGAGAACAGGAAGTATGAGAAGCTGCTGCAGGG
>CADABA010000062.1 GCA_902785985.1 uncultured Lachnospiraceae bacterium | reverse complement strand
TTGTGGATAACTCAGTCCGCGTTGCTAATGAATTGCCGATTTTCAAACTCCGAGCGGAAGATTCCGTATAGAATCTACCCTCGTGAATAATTCAGGTTTATTAATGTTTTATTCCACTGTTTTATAATTGCGGTGCCGAATGAAATATAGTCTTTATTAAACTCTTATAAAACATGTCTGATCTGTCACAGTAATTCAAGCAAGATTCCTTCATAGGGGAACAAATCTATTTCTTTATAAGTGCAATCAACTGTCCCCCTGTCATATATGTCAAAGAGCAAGGATACTTCCCCGGGCAGGTTATTACTGAAGTGTGCTTCTTCGCCGGAAAAATTCATTACAACCAAAAGTTTCTGACTTTCGGCCTCTCGAAAGAAAGCTAAAACAGCTTTTCCACCTTCGCTTTATTATGTGAAGATTTACATAATAAAGCGAAGATTGAACGCCAGTGGCGCACTCTCAAGGAGACATGCCTGTACGGGCTTGATATCAGTTCAATCCATTCTCTGGCACAGTTCAACGGCATGCTCCGGGACTATATCCGTTCCTACAATCTCTCCATGCATTCCGGTATCGGCTGCAGGCCTTTCGACCGTTATCAAGCGACAAAAGACACCATACATCCGGTGCGTTCAAGGGAGTGGCTGGATGAGTGCTTCCTCAACCGTGTTGTCCGGAAGGTCCGGAAGGATTCAACAGTGTCGATCGATTCCGTCAGCTATGATGTACCCATGCAGTTCATTTCCCAAAAGGTCGAGATCCGCTATGTCCCAAGTGATATGGACACAGCCAATACGCTTTCCATGTACTGTCTGATTTCAGAATAATCATATCAAATAAACAGAAAACTGTTCCACCTTGTGATGAATGGCACGGAAAACGAGACGAATGGCTTTACAACAAAAGTCTGCATGCTGATCCCAGACAGCTATTATTGCATAACGCTTATAGTATTTTACTACAGGATCGTTACTATTTTCTGCTTTCTGGAAATCTTCTCATGCTGCGGGGCATCAAAATAAGACTCAAGGCGAGATAGGACAGTGAACTTCTCTCGTTCTTGTTCCTACGAAAACTGACCTGTAAGCAAAGCCGCATCATTCCCGTCAAAGACAAGACCACATTCGAATTCCTGCTGGATCGATTGGTCGACCAGGTTGTTGCGGTCCGCAAGATACAGGACCTTCCGCTTCACTCCGCTCGTAAGGAGCCTGTACACAATCTGGAACGCCGTATAGGTCTTACCGGTGCCGGTCGCCATGACAAGCAGGATCCTGTCCTGTCCCCTGGCGATGGCGTCAAGAGTACGGTTGACCGCGTTGCGCTGATAGTATCGGGGCGGATAAGTATTCTGGCTGGAATAGAAAGGCTGATCGATCAGCTTCAGTTCCTGTTCATTCAGACCTTCTCCGTTATTCCTTCCCTTCTTGTATCGTTCAACAAGCTCATCGACCGTGGGGAACTCTTCCAACTTCAGTTCCCGCTCCGCGCCGGTAAGGAAGTCATGCTCATAAAATCCATCCCCGTTGGAGCTGTATGCAAACGGCAGATCCAGCATCTGGGCATAGGTCATCGCCTGCTGCAGGCCGTGGGATATGCTGTGGTTATTATCCTTCGCCTCCACAACAGCAATCGGGTGATATTAATTCAGATATAGAAGGTAGTCCGCCTTTTTTGCCTTCTCACGGTACGCCATGTTACCTTTGATGTTGATCTTGCCGTCCGTGATTTTGGTCTCCATCGTGATGTTTATGCCGTTTCTCCAACCGCGGGCATTGATGGCAGGCGTGATATAATTAAGCTTGATGTCCTCTTCGGTCATCTGCTTCTTGACCAGTTCCCGCGGACATAAAAAAAGAGTTTCCATCACCCGGAGGACAATCTCTTCCAGACAACGGAAACTCTCATTAAAGCACGAAAAACGGCTTATTTCCTACATCTCGTGGTTATATTATTCCTTCGATACTATATCATGTGTTAGTAGACAGACAGTCTCGACGTGGGTCGAGGAAATGTATCTACTAACTCATACCCTGCGTCCGTTCGCGGAAACTTGTCCACGATTTCGACCGTTCGCTAATCGCTACCCGGGAACATTTGCCCGTTCGCGGAAACATGTCAACGGTTTGGCTCGACACGTCGATTTTGATAGTCATGCCCTGAGCTCGTATGTCCAAATCGTGGTCGGGAACATATCCACCGTTTCGCTCGTATGGGGTAACTTTTCCACTAATACTCCAAATTGAAGGGTACCATTTTGTGCATCCAACTGATTGCCGTCCTGATAGGATCGTTCCATTACTATTATCCGTTTAAAAAACCGAGCTCTTCAATACGGTCATTATCGTTTTATTCTCTGTGTTACGATAACCACTCCAAATCAGGTGTTCCCAGCAGCATTCCCAAGTCAGTATCAATCAGTGGGTATCTCCAACCCCTCGCATAAAGAGCTGCATAATAGACATTTAAGTATAAAACTCTTTTTTCTTCAGAATAGGCAAATCTAGCATACGTTTCTTTAGGGTATTCATCCTTTGACTTACACGGTACAGGCTCCTTTGTAATCTTTATTGGCTGTAAGACACCATTACAATATCTCCAAGCATTGATGAATTCTTTCGAATTATATCCTTCTTTTATTTTATTCAAGCTCCTTGTACACGAATCAAATTCTGCGATAATCATGGCCTCAGGGCACCCCGATGGCATGATATCACGGATTAATTCATGATATGCTTGGATCCCCACAACATGCTCATCAAACAGTTCCTGACATACCTGTAGAATTTGTTCTCTAACACCAATACGATCACCACTCTCCAATACGTCCCACAACATTTTTAGCCGGGGTGAATACTCCTCGCGAATCCTTATTCCTGATCCCTGCGGGCTCCAGTTTTGACTATGAAACGTATTTTTCAGAATCTCTTGATCTAAATATCTCTCTGTCTCGTAGCTATAAATCCGATCAAATTCAACATCTACATGATTTGTCTTTTCACCCTTTTCTGCTCGTTCAGGATTATAATGTGGAGCACTATATGCTTCTCTGGAAATATAGCCGTGCCCAATAATTCCTCTTGGTTTTTCGCCCAATTTAATAAGGTAAACCTCATCACCAACAGCGGGCTTTTTACTTAGACATGTCCACGATTCTGTAAATCTTTTTCCGATTTCTGTGCCATCGCACCATTCCGAATATTTATCCCATTTCCAATTTTTAGGATTCCAACTCAAAAGCCATACCCCATCTGCCATGATCATCACCTCGCATGTAGAAACTATTCGTGCACTCTCCATCTGTTGATTAGTATAGCATGAAATCCCCCTACGTTACTCCAATAAAAAGAGACGCCCCCGAAGGAGCGCCTGATCCGATGATGCGGTTACATGGTAATGCCTATTTCGATACCGGATTTAAATTCGAAGGTCAGGTGATCGTCGTAGACCATCACCCGCTCGAGCAGCTTCCGAACGAGGGCCTCGTCGTACTCCTCAATAGCTGTCTGCTGGGATTCCAGAAAAGCCTCGATCGCATTGAGCTGACGCTGAATGCCCGCATTGTTGGCATCCTCAAGAAGGAGTTCCTGCTTCGCATCTCGCATGGCGTCGAGCTGCTCAAGAATATCAGTGTAATCCTGCTTGGTGTTGGCCCTTTTGAGCAGTTCCTTTTCCAGATTCTCAAGCTGGGCATCGATCTCAGCCACCCTTGTTCTGTTGCCCGAATCGAGTGCCTTCTCAATGGCGATCTTGAGTCCTGGCAGCAAATCATCCTTCTGGGCAATCAACTGATTGATGGCCTGGATCACTGCAGCGTGAAGATCCGATTCGTAAAGGGTCCTCGAAGGACAGTCAATTTTGCTTTTCTTCCGGTTCAGCCTGCATGCGCACCGCCAGACCGTATGCTTCTCGTTCCGAATGATCCACTGAGTCCGCTGGAAAATATCGCCGCAGTGCGCACAGTAGATTGTACTCGAAAGAGCATATTTTCCGCTATATATTCGACGGTTTCTGGAGCCGGTCTCGAGCCTCGCCCTGCGCACCATTTCCTCCTGCACCTGCATGAAAAGCTCACGGGGAATGATGGCCTCGTGGCTTCCTTCGACGTAATACTGCGGAACGATGCCCTTATTGGCCACTCGCTTCTTGTTCAGGAAGTCCGTGGTGATTGTCTTCTGGAGAAGCGCATCCCCGATGTATTTCTCGTTCGTCAGAATCTTCTTCAGGGTGGAGGCAAGCCAGTAATCTTTGCCTGCCGCAGTCCGGATACCGTCAGCGGTCAACCCCTGTCCGATGGCATAATAGCTTTTGCCACTAAGGTACTCTCTGTAGATGCGCTTCACTACATCGGCCTCTTCCGGGTTGATCACCAGATTGCCATCCTCGTCCTTGTCGTAACCGAGGAACCGGTTTGTGCAGACCTGCACCTTGCCTTGCTGGTAGCGGTACTGTAGCCCCAGCCGAACGTTCTGGGAAAGGCTCTGGCTCTCCTGCTGGGCAAGGGAGGCCATGATGGTGAGCAGGACCTCGCCCTTGGCATCCATCGTATTTATTGCTTCCTTCTCGAAGAAAACCGGGATGTTCTTATCCTTAAGCTGCCGGATGTACTTCAGGCAGTCGAGGGTATTGCGGGCAAATCGGGAAATTGACTTCGTGACCACCATATCCACCTTGCCCGCCATGCAGTCTTCAATCAGACGATTGAACTCTCCTCGCTTTTTGGTGTTGGTGCCGGAAATACCATCATCGGCATAAATGCCGGCGAGCTCCCAGCCGGGATGCTTTTCAATGTAGTCCGTGTAATGCTCGATCTGGGCCTCATAACTGGTCGCCTGCTCGTCCGTATCCGTAGAAACCCGACAGTAAGCCGCCACCCGGATCTTATGTACCTCGTTTTCGCTTTTCCTACATCCGCCACGGGGGATGGCGGGAATCATTCTTACTACTGCCATTTCAAACCTCGCTTTCGATCAGGCTGTACATGTACTGCGCCTGCTCATAAGGGTCCCCGAAGACCTGTTCTGCCTTCGCCATCCGAAATCGTGTCAAGGGTACCCTTTGACATTGCTTTTTCTTAGGAAGATTATCCCGTCCCAGGGCTCTTTCACGGCGAGTGCGTTCCACCTCTGCTGAATCGAAAGTTTCCTGGTCGATGATTGCCGGGTAAAAATCGTCGCCGGTGTAATACTTATTCTGCAGCAGGTGTTTTATCGTGGAGTGCTGCATAGTCACTCCGGCTTCTTCAGCAGCCGTCTTCAAAGAAAGACCACTGAGGTAGCCAGCGAATATCCGCCGTACCTGATCTGCTTCTTCCTGACAGATAATCGCTTTCCCGTCCTTAATCTGGTACCCGTATGGCGTGTGTCCGTGTCTCACTTTTTCACATCCTTTCTAATAAATTCAGGCCGCATTTCAAATGGAAGGTAATGTCTGTTCTGGAGTGAATGGTCGCATGATCCAGAAACTCATCCACCAAAGCCCCGTCAAACAAATCGATGTTATTGGCGTCCTTTACGATGGCATCGATGTTGTCCTTCGACCTCTCACTGATGGTAAAGCGATAGTTATTGGCAACGAGCTGCTTAAGACCTTCCAGGCACCATAGAAAGATGCCCTCTTTTTCCGCAATCATCTTTTCGACAAGATAAGGATCATCGACACGGCCCTCCGGCTTATCCTTTGTGGTGATCACGATCTGCCGCCGGAAGAACCCGTCAGGCCGGTCATGAAGCGCGGTAAGGGCAGCGTTTCCGAAGCGCAGGAAGCGGACATACCTTCTTTCATCAGGTCCATTACTACAGCCTCCCTCTGCTCCAGATCCCCGACTGTTAATAGATCTGCCAGATACTCGATGTAGTCGAACTTCTGGCAGGCTTCCACAAACCAGTCGTCCGGCTCTTCGTCCATCATGTCCGGGGCATGCTGCACCTTCCAGTCCTCCAAAAGGTGCAAATAATCACAAAGCACCCGCTGACAGTAGCGTTCGTCGTCGCGAAACGCTTTTATCATCGGGTGCCTGGGTTTTGCAAGCACAGCTGCTTCCGGCGGCTTATCCGGGTCGATGCCAAAGTCTGCTGCAATCTTTCCAGCTGCTTCATAAGGGCTCAAGTCGAACAGCCCGGCAACCAGGTCGATCACATCGCCTCTGGCTCCACACCCGAAGCAGTAATAATAGCCCGGGTTGAGTTTGAGGCTTGGGTGGCGGTCGTCGTGGAACGGACATCGGGCCATGTTATGACGGGTCACGTCGAGCCCGTACGCCCTGGCCGCTTCCGGCACACTGAAACTTGCTTTAACGATTTCAAATAGATTCATGGTTGGCAGTTCCTCCTCTAAAATTTTTTGGATTATTCATCCTGGTTTCTTATACGGAAAAAATACCGGGGAGCTTAAAAATAAGGCGGTTTCGGGATTTGGAGGGGGAAGTGATGGAGATAATTGCAAAAATGCAATCGAGACCAGATTATGGGACGGGTATATACGTATGAAAGTGCCAAAGGAATCGTAGCAATGAGTCCTGCTGGACATTTTTTCGGTTTTGAAGCAAAGTGTCCAGCAGCACCATAAGACAGCAAAACTACCAGAACGTTAAAATCGGCAGTTAAACCGTCATCTTCTATGATTTTTTCAAAAGTTACCGCTTTAACTTGTGAATAACGCATAGTTGTGCTATGATGGCGTCGCAGAACATCATAAGGACGAAATGACATGGAGGCTGATTCAGATGAAGCTTTACAGACGGGAAGACTACCTACAGAAGATCAGAGGGTTCTATCACGACACCGGTATCATCAAAGTCATTACGGGCGTCAGGCGGTGCGGAAAATCCTGCCTGATGGAAACGATTTCCCTGGAGCTTAAGGAGAAAGGTGTTCGTGATGAAAATATCATCTATCTGAACCTCGATAAACGTGGTTTCCGAAAAATAAAAACAGCAGACCAGCTTGATGCATTGATCGAAGAGCGGTCTGTTGCAGAGGGAACGAAATATTTGTTTATCGATGAGATCCAGAATGTCAAGGATTTTGAAGAAGTGATCAATGGATACCGGGAGGAGGAAGAGTACTCTATCTTCATCACCGGTTCCAATTCATATCTTTTAAGTGGCGAGCTTTCCACTAAGCTAACCGGCCGTTATCTGGAATTTGAAGTTTTTACGCTGAGTTTTTCAGAATATCTCGGGATGAAAACCTTTCTGAAAAAAACAGTGTCACCGGATCTGACTGCGGAGTTTGACTTATATCTTACCGAAGGCGGATTCCCGAAAGCGCTGTCGTATGAAGGAGCGGATAAGCAGGCCTATATCCGAGGTGTAATTAAGGAAATCTTTGAGAAGGATATTCGAAAGAGAGTAAAGATCCGCAAAGTATCTGTCTTCGAAACCGTTCAGCGGTATATCATCAATAATTTTGGTGCCACCATGAGCCTGACCAACATCCTTGAGGACCTGAAGAAAAATGGATGCCCGATCCGCAGGGAAACGCTTAACCGTTATATTCACATTTTAGAGGAAGCAAAGATTATTTACCCCTGCGAAAGATTTGATTTAAAATCTCGCAAATCGATCTCCGGAGAACAGAAATACTATCTTGCCGATCTGGGTTTTTACTTTGCCCTGAATACGGATAAAAGAATCAATTATGGTCCTGCGCTGGAAAACATTGTATATACCTACGCCAGATCCAAAGGCTATAACATCAGCGTAGGACGAATCGGAAAGCTGGAATGCGACTTTATTCTCGGCAGGAGCAATACGGATTACTCATATGTCCAGGTCGCTATGACGATCATGAACAGCATCGAAACAGAGGATCGGGAATACCGGCCACTGGAAAGCATCAAAGATAACTATCCGAAATATGTAATCACTCGGAACGATCTTATTCAGCATCGCAACGGAATCGTTCATGTAAATATAGCGCCATTTATGAAAGACAACCAGTTATTCTAATACAAATAAAAACACAAAGTGTCGGAAAAGCCGCTCAGGATATGCAGCTGCTCAGCCCCCCTCCTGTTACGGCAGATACGAACACGATCCAGAATATTTTTATGCAGATCGTGCGCGACATAAAGAAAAATGCAGAGCCGACTGCAGAGGCACAGCAGGCGGCGACTGCCGAAGTATTAAAGCATCTGCGAGAAAATCTGAGCAAGGATGACCAGACTGTTGATCTAAGCAAAATGTCTGCAGATGACCTGACAGCGGCCGTCATGAAGACCATTTCGGAAGCCGGCATACCTGAAGAAAAACTCACATCTCCTGGCATCAGCTTCTATGATCTGCTCAACAGCCTGAAGGATCCGGGTCATCATAACATTGACTGGATTTAGAAAAAAAGATAGGATTATATCAATAAATTGAAGGGCCGGGCATATTAGAGTAACGTGATTGAATTAACCAGATAAAGTTCAATATTAAGGAGGCATTATGTATTTTTCAGGAAAGCATAACAGAAAAAATACACAGGAAAAAAGATTGGTGCGTTGTGGCCCTGCCGCAGCCGTTGTTGCAGCAGTCTTGATCTTTGGTATGATTCAGACGGGGTGCGAGGGTACAGTTCAAGGACAGGATGCGTCGTCAAAAGATGCATCTTCCGAAGAGACCTCCTCTATTTTAGAAGAATCTTCAAAAATGCCGTCGGCATTTGATCTGCGAAGCGTCGATACCAATGGAGACGGGGAGGGTGACCGCTGCTATGTTCCGCCGGTGCGTTCTCAAAAGCCATTGGGGGATTGTTGGGCATTTGCAGCAACAGCAGCGTCAGAGACAAGTCTGTTAGGGTCTGTCCTTGAAAACGACCCGGAGGCATACAAGACCCTCAATCTTTCTGAAAAACATTTGGCTTATTTTGCCAGCACGGCAATCGATGACCCGGATCACCCCCAAAACGGAGAAGGAAGGTATGTCACCCAAATCAATGATGCTCACGACATATACGACGAGGGCAACTTACATCTGGCTGGAAGTGTTTATGCGATGGGCGTCGGTCCGGTTTTGGAAAGTGATGATCCGAACTACGAGCATCGCGGAAAAGAAGGTGTGATTGATCAGAAAAAAGATGCTGCCGGAGATCTGTACGATTACAGCTATTCCATTGATGACGACTGGACTCTTGATGAGTCTTCCCACTTCTGTCAGGATTACGTGCTTACCGGTATGTATGAACTGCCTTGTCCGAACTTGTCCCCGAGCGGGGAACTGGATGACCCCGAGTACCTCTATAACGAGGAAGGTACTGCCGCGATCAAAGACCAGCTTCTGAAGAAACATGCGGTGGCGATAGGTTTTCATTCGGATTCACCAGAACTCTGGGAGAGCGGTAGCGAGGGCGAATATTTGAATACAGTGACCTGGGCACACTATACCTGGAAGCGCGGCATAGAAGCACCACCCAATCATGCCGTTACCATTATCGGCTGGGACGACAATTATCCCGCAACGAATTTCCGTGAGGGACACCAACCTGCCGAAGACGGTGCATGGCTTGTCAGGAACAGCTGGGGATCCGGGGCGAATGAGTTCCCGGATCGTGCAACCGGTATGTGGGGCTTGCCAATAGACCCCGGTGATCCGTCAAAAGGAGGTTCAGGCTATTTTTGGTTATCATATTATGACCAGTCAATTTCTTCACCAACAGTTTATTACTTTGATTATTCCCTGTTTGGAGCAGATGATGACACTGGTTTTGATCCGAAAACCGTGATGAGAAATCAGCATGATTTAATGCCAAACAACATGATAACGCACGTACCTTCCGGCGACGAAGGCAAGATGGCGAATGTCTTCATGGCAGATACTGCACAGACACTGACCTCTATTTCATTTATGACCGGTGCTCCGGATACAGCGGTGACATATAAGATTTATCTGCTCGAACCGGGGTATAGTTCTCCGGAAGACGGAGAACTGGCAGCAGAAGGCGAAGCTGTCTGCCCATATATCGGCTTTTATATGGAGTCTCTGGCGAAACAGATTCCCGTCGAGGAAGGACAGACATTTTCTATCGTCATGACATACAGGATGGCTGACGGAACTTATGCCTATGGTGTGGCAACAGGCTTCGGAAAAGAGGCGCCAAATGTCAAGGCGGGAATCTTTCTAAGATACAGCTCAGCTGTTATCGGCAAGGGTGAAAGTTATGTATGCAGAGATGGCTCCTGGGTAGACATGGCGTCCGAAGATGGACTGATCACGCTCTTGGGGAACCCGGATATGCTGAAGAATTTCAAAGAAAGTGATACGCACCTGGATAATTTCAATATTAAGGCCTATGGACTTGTGAGATAAATTTGCAACACTTATCGCGACAGCCCCGCAGTCGTTTTTACGAAGACTGGCCAGGAAGCAAAGCCACTTCACTCCCGTCAAAGATGAGTCCACATTCGAATTCCTACTCTATACGGAAATTGAGCAGGTCTATGATCCCCGCCTCCGGGTGCTTCTCGATGAACCAGTAGAGACCCGCCCTTACAGCCAAGTCAGTAGCGTTGAGCCAGGTCACGAGCTTGTCATCATGGACGATCAGGATTTCCTACCCGTTAACTTTGATCGGATATACATACGCATTCATAGTGCTTCCTCCTTTTTCGGAAGCGTACCACTGAAAAATGGATTTATGAAAGGGCTCTGCAAAAAATCCACCAGTACTGTTATATAAATAGTAAACGCTCCATAGCCGATACGATGATTGCTAACTGATTTTTTGAGATAATTATCCAAGAACCGGATCCCGGTTAGTTTTCTTAGTTTTTTCGACTAA
>CADABA010000061.1 GCA_902785985.1 uncultured Lachnospiraceae bacterium | reverse complement strand
GCTCTGTACGGTCACGATCGATGGACCGGACGCAAAGGACCTCGACGACGCAGTGACGATCTCAAGGGACGGTGACGGGTATGTTCTCGGCGTCCATATAGCGGACGTCTCCAATTATGTCCAGGAGAAATCGGCACTCGACCGGGAGGCGCTTCTCCGCGGTACCTCTGTCTATCTGGCAGACCGGGTGATCCCGATGCTTCCGGAACGGCTTTCGAACGGAATTTGTTCTCTGAATGCCGGCGAGGACCGTCTTGCACTGTCAGCCCTGATGACGCTCGACAAAAACGGAGCGGTCACGGATCACAGAATCGTAGAGAGCGTAATCCGGGTGGACAAGCGGATGAGCTATCCGGAGGTCCAGAAAGTGATCGATGCGCTGGACCCGAGAAAGGAAGACCGGGAGGATCCTGCTGAACTCAAAAATCTGCAGAAGGCTGCTGAAGAGGAGAATCCTGCAGGCACGAAAGATCTGCAGAAGGCTGCTGAAGAAGAGGATCCTGCAGATACAGGAAATCTGCAGAAATCTGCAGAAACGGAAGCGCCGCACGCAGCGGATCAGGATAAGGATGTGCCCGGAACTTCGGAAGGCATCGATATGAGCAAAATTCCGGAGGGCTACGGGGAATATACATCGATGATCGCACTCATGTATGAGCTCTCACTAACGATCCGCAGAAGGCGGGAAAAGCGAGGTGCCATCGACTTTGATTTTCCGGAAGCAAAGGTCGTTCTCGATGAAAACGGGCTGCCGATCGATATCGTCCCGGAAATCGCGACGGATGCGACGCGCATCATCGAAGACTTTATGCTGACGGCCAACGAGACGGTCGCGGAGGAATTTTTCAGGAAGAAGATTCCATTCGTTTCGTCTACCGCGTGCACGGTGACCCGGATCCGGAGAAGATCGAGAACATCTTAAGCTTCGTGCGGCGTCAGGGACTTCGGGCAGACCGTATGAAGTCTTCTGTTACTCCGAAAGAGATCCAGAGCCTTCAGAAGACGATCAAAGGGGCTCCCAGCGAGCAGCTGGTGAGCAGGCTTCTGCTCCGTTCCATGTCCAAGGCGAGATATTCGGCGGAGTGCGAGGGGCATTTCGGGCTTGCGGCGAAATATTATTGTCATTTTACATCTCCGATCAGACGGTATCCGGATCTTCAGATCCATCGCATCATCCATGAAGTGCTTCGTGAGAGAATGACGGAATCAAGGAAGCAGCATTACAGGGAGATCCTTTCCGATGTCGCGCTCAAAAGCTCTGCTGCCGAGCGGCGGGCGGAGGAAACGGAACGGGAGACGGTGAAGCTCAAAAAAGCCCAGTACATGATCCCGCATATCGGGGAAACTTTTGAGGGTACCATAACCCAGATCACATCCTGGGGCGTCTATGTGGAGCTGCCCAATACCGTTGAGGGGCTCATCAGAGTGCATGATCTCTCGGATGATTATTACATTTTCGATGAGAGCAGGCAGGAAATGAACGGACGTCTGTCCGGGCGGACACTCAGGATCGGAGATCCGATCAGAGTCATCATGAAAGATGCGGATCTTCGGATGCGGACGATCGAGTTCGAGCTGGCGTGAGGCCCGGCCGATACCGGGCTGATCAGCACGCAGGAAGAGTTCATCAGATCAGCGCGGGATATTCGTGACTCAGTCATCAGTAAGTTGACTCGCAGCAGGTGCTCCGAATACAGGCGCAAAACGGGATCTTGCTGCGATACTCAAAGCAGAAATCGAAATTGCTTTGCATACGGGCGAGCGTAAAAACGTGCGCTTGTCCCAAATTACGGGAAATGTTAGAATGATGCAGACGGCATCTGTAAGCTGAGAAGAAAAGCAGCATCCGGAGGAGTTATGGCTGAAAAAAGCAGTGTCAAATTAATCGCCAACAATAAAAAGGCATATCACGATTATTTCATTTTGGAGAAATATGAGGCGGGCATTTCCCTGGCCGGAACAGAAGTGAAATCGATCCGGATGGGTAAGTGCTCGATCAAGGAAGCGTACGTGGAGATAAAGGCGGGGCAGATGAACATCGTCGGGATGCATATATCCCCGTACGAGAAGGGAAATATCTTCAACAAGGATCCGCTTCGGACCAGAAAGCTCCTTCTCCACAAGTATGAGATCAGAAAGCTCGGAGAAAAGATCAGGGAGAAAGGATATACCCTGATGCCGCTGCAGGTCTATCTGAAGGGCAGCCTTGTCAAGGTAGAGATCGGGCTTGCAAAGGGCAAGAAGCTCTATGATAAGAGAGCGGACATTGCGGCGAAAGACGCAAAAAGAGAAGCCCAGAGGGAGTTCAAGATCAGGAATTTCTGAGTGTAAAGTGCATCAGGAACGCCCTGGCGTTCTTACGCGATGTGCACGTCATTTTCAACTGTGCATGTCTGAGATCCGCCGGAAAATGGAGGGTGCTGACTGGAGGTTCAGACAGCTGTATGATGTTTTACTCACTCTTTGAGGCAACAGGGTATGGAGTGACAGTAATTAATAAGAGAGGGTTGAAAAGGTGAAAAGACGAATCCTGATGAAAATCATGTCTGCAGTTCTTGCCGGAGCGGTCATCCTGTCGCAGCCAGCGGCAGTCTATGCCGCGGCGGATACGCAGGATTATGCTGAAGCCGTTATTGAGGAGGACGCCGGATCTTTTGCCAATGAGGGGGGTGAAGATACAGGTTCTTCTGCTGATCATTATGAAGAAACTCCCGGTGAGGGAACTGCCTCTTATTCGCAGGGAGATCAGAATATCTACGATGGTTACGACAGCTCTTATGTCGATGCGGCGGCTGCACAGGCAGCAGAAGTGAGCGGTTCCGGTGACCTCACGGACGAGGAAAAGGAACTTCTCGGCATCTCGGATGAGACAGCTTATGCGGTCGCGGAGGAGCAGGTAGAGGCACAGATGGTCCAGGCGGCCGAGACAGCCGTGACCGGCTTCACGGTAACAGACAGCGCCGGCAATACGGTCCGCGAATATGTGAGGGACGGGATCCATTACATTTTTGCGACGAACTGCACAGACCTTTCCAATATGACGGTCAGTTCGGCGACAGTATTTACTTCCGTTCCGGATGGCTTTGCGATCTCGGAGGACGGGACCTCGATGACCGGAGCATTTTCCCCGGGGGAAACTGTAACGGTCGGCACCGAAGCGGGAGAATTTCCTCTGTGTGTCATGCAGTCGACGGTGCCGAGTCTTTTCATTTCCCTGAACGGGACGACACTCGCCGAGATCCAGAAGGATAAAGAGATCAGGTATAAGGACAATGCCATTACGCTGACTTCCGTTGACGGCAGTGTTCTTTCCGAGACCGGGGTAGAGGTCAAGGGACGCGGCAATACCAGCTGGACGAACTGGTCCAAGAAAGGCTACCAGATCAAGCTCCAGAAGAAGAAGTCTGTCCTCGGGATGAAGGACTCGAAGACCTGGCTCCTGATCCCGGCATCAGCAGACGCCTCGCTCATGAAGAATAAGGTCGCGGAGGAGCTCAGTGAGGCGATCGGTCACGCCACCGTACAGAACTGCGAGTACAGCGATGTATGGTTCGACGGAGAGTACGTCGGTCTTTATCTGATCTTTGAGAAAGTCCAGTTCGGGAAGGACCGCGGGAAGGACCGGATCGAAGTGTCCGATGACAATGCGGTCCTTGTGGAGCGCGATAACGCGTATTACAGATCAGAGGATTATTATTTTCAGGACAGCGTCTACGGTTTTCACTACGCGATGAAAGACACGAACAATGACGACGAGACGGACCTGACAGGTTTTTCTGCTTTTGAAAATAAAATTAACAGTGTACTGTCCACACTCGAAGCGAGGGCCGGGACGCTTACATATGATGAGATGAGCGGGCTCATCGACGTCGACTCTTTTGCGAAGCTCTATCTGATACAGGAATTCTCCGCAAATTATGAGGAGACATCGACCGGATTCTTTATGTATCAGGATGGGACCGAAGATGTGATCCACGCCGGACCGGGCTGGGATTTCGAGGGGACCATGGGAACCCGCGAATACAGGAATTTCAGCGCATGGCACCTGTCACGGCACGACGCGTTTTTTGACGTTCTTATGCAGAATCCGGATTTCCTGAGACGTGTCAAGGCGATTTATCAGGAGAATATCGACGCATTTTCCGCGGCTGCCCCGATGACCGATATGCTCTACGGCGAGATCGCGGACTCTGCTGCCATGAATTTTATACGATTCGATTATCTCGGAAAATGGGATACAGTCCACGATATCCAGCCGGATACTTACGAGGAGGCAGTTGCGAACCTTCGGGAGTGGCTTACGAACCGTGCAGCGCTTTTCAGTGCGCACATGGAAGGGCTCATCGACAGCGTAGAGGACGGGCATGTATATCGGATCCTCTCCGCTGCGAACGGAAATTACCACATCGGCGCGGCAGGAAACTATGCGGGTCCGGCTGCGCAGGCAGTCATCGGGAAGGACCGGATCGAAGTGTCCGATGACAATGCGGTCCTTGTGGAGCGCGATAACGCGTATTACAGATCAGAGGATTATTATTTTCAGGACAGCGTGTGTGCTGGATATCTACATGGGACAGAATCAGTCCGGGACTGCGATCTGGCATTACGGCATGAATGCGACCCCGGCTCAGTGCTGGAATCCGGTCGGCTATGAGATCGGAAGAATCTTTATGCAGTCCATGCTCGGCCGGCGGGTCGTCGATATTTACATGGGACAGATTTCCAATCAGCAGCAGATATGGCTCTATGATAAGAATTACTCGAGTGCGCAGCTCTTTGTCCTTGATGATGTGACGGATGAGCTTCCGGACGAGCAGAGCGACCCGCTCGAGGACGGCGGAATCTACGAGATCCATCCCGTGAGCGCTGTTTATATGAGTCTGGACGTCGAAGGCGGAAGTGTACGGAACCAGGCGAATATCCGCATTTATCAGGATAATAATTCGGATGCGCAGAAATTCGTGTTCCGGCAGACGGATGCGGGCTGGGTCATCACATGCTACCGGGGCGGAAAGGCGATCGATGTCACCGGAGGCAGTTCGCGTGCAGGGACCAATATTGCACAGTACAGGAGAAATGATTCGGCTGCGCAGCTCTGGGACATCCGGGACAACGGCGACGGGTCGTATACCTTTGTGAACAGTCTGGGAAATGTCCTTGACGTCGCCGGAGGTTCTATGGCGAGCGGGACGAATGTATGGGCATACACCGCGAACGGCTCTGCCGCACAGAAATTCTATATTGAGCGGTGTGACGCGGCGGATACGCTGGACGGGACTTATCGGATCGGAACGATGCTGGACGGTTCGCTCTATCTGAACTCGAACGGAGATAATATCGTCGTCGGGAAGAGCAGACAGGATTTCACAGTGGTCCACAGCAGCAGCGGATATTATACGATCTATGACGACGGAACCGGAAAAGTGCTCGATATTTACGGGGGAAGCAGAGCATCCGGTGCAAATGTGTGGAAGTATCAGCCGAACGGAAGTGCAGCGCAGAGATGGACGATCGTGCAGGAAGAAGACGGGAGCTTTACCATCATCTCTGCCCTCGGCACAGCGCTTGATGTCGCAGGCGGTCAGGCCCGCCAGGGGACTAACGTCTGGGCATATGTTCCGAACGGATCGGCGGCGCAGATGTGGACTTTAAATTGAAGCAGCATCTGACGTCACTTCGCAGCTGTTCAAATGAACCGGACACAGATCGAGCGGCGGCGCAGGCATCCTCTTCTTCGAAAAACTCTTGTCCTGCCTTGCGAAATCGAAAAATGCATCTGCGCTTTTTGTTCCCGCAAGTCGCTTCTCGCATACTTTTGGTCACAAAAAGCACAGCATTTTTCGATTTCTCAGTCGGACTGCGAATGTTTTTCTTCAGAAGATGGATGCTCTGCAGCCGCTGGTGACTTTGAAGTGCTGACTGGTTGACAATTACCTGGTCAACGAACAACTGAACGGAAGCTACATCTGACAGGCTTGACTTAGGAGAGTTTATGGTTTACAATAAAAGTCCGGCGGAGTGATCCGCCGGGCTGTTACCAGGGCTTGTACTGGTTTCGACGGGGGTTTTGAAGTCGAGGAAGCCATCCGTGGCCCGGACCACGTAAAAACCGGAACTTAAAATTAAACGCTGACAACAATACAGTTGCAGTAGCAGCCTAAATGCTGCTCGTCGGCCCGGTTGTACCCGTACTTCCGGTAACCGGCGTTATGATTACGGGAAACGATGCAGGCAAAGCTTTGCGTCTGCAGGCGTATTATGAAGCTACTGATTCCGGAAGGACGCTGTTCGCCGTCCGGATGAGGGAATGTAAAAGGAACGGCTGTGATGGGAGATGCCTTGATGGAGGGGCTTTCGGACGCGGGTTCGATTCCCGCCAGGTCCATATGATTAAAGTCCGATTTGGCCAGTGTTCAGCTGGAAAATCGGACTTTTTTTATTGGCCGGAAATCCGAAATGGCAGCAGGATGGCAGCTTTCTGTAAATACCTTGCGGTCAGCAAAGAGCTTCGTATCCTGCGCGCCGGGAACGCCGAGGCATTCCTGATCTTTCAAAGGCCCGGGATATTGCCGGATATCGACCGGACCATGAAGGGAAAAACGTTGCCGATGCACTTTTTTCATGCTACAGTATATTTAAATATTTGTATGTTTTTTATCTGTACAATCAGGCTGCCAATGCATACTTTGAGAACTGATCGGCAGCAAACAGAGTAACTGTTGATATTCATAAGACCGTGCTGCTGATGCAGCACGGTCTTTCTTAATCATTCCGACGAATCGGATGTGTCCGGAACAGGAATCACGCAGGCAAAATTGATTTCTCCCGGCAGCAGGAGTATTATTGAAACAGGGTGTACCCCCGTCCGGTCACAGGCATCCGCGGGTACCTCATCGGTTTTCATTGTCACATATTTACAGCTGTTGAGAACGGAGGATAAGAATGATTGGTGTAATAGTGGAAGTAATCCTGGTCGTTGGCATATTTCTGTATTGCCTGTACAGCGGTTTCTTTATTTCCATTCTGGCTAATACACCCTTTATAGGGCAGGTGGTGGAGGTCTTTCAGAATTATTTCGGAGTGACGTCGTCAGGTCTTCCCGCCATCAGCACCGGACAGGTTTTTGCTATGGAGATCTGCAAGACCATCCTTTATCTGATCATTTTTTATTTTATGAGCATAGCAGCCGAGCAGCTGGCGAGTGTGGGCAGACATGAGCTCTATTCGTCCTTTAAAAAAATATTTCTGTTTCCGGTGTCTATCTTTATTAAATATTTCCTTTCCGCTCTGATCACGACTATGATCACGAGTTTTGTCATGGATTTTCTCAAAGACTGGATGGCGTCGCAGACCATTCTTTCCATCGTGCTCTTTATTGTTGTTACGCTTCTGCTTCTTGCAGCAGGATTTTTTTGATGGGCGACAATCTGGTCCAATATGTCATGTGGGTACTTGTAAATGTCATCGGCGCGTCCGTTCTGAGACTGGTGGCTATTGAAGCCCTGGTCGTGTATGCATATTTTATTCTGAATGTGCCGGGTGCATTTGATGGTGTGGGGTCTGTTGTTATAGCAATCATTGGAATAGTTATCTGTATAGGATCCATGTTCGGGACAGAATTTTTCGAGGACTGGGTCCCGGTCGGGGATGGAAAGCATTACTACCGCAGGCGATCGTAGTATCCGCTGATCATAAGCGTGTGTTACTTATGCTTTTTTCCGTTTGATGAATACACAAAGCGATTGTTCTCTTTTACATGGGATACGAAGTAAGCGTCAGTAATCATAGCATTTTGCGGATCGCAGCCGCAAAATCAGGAAAGTGCTTCCTGCCTCGCGCGGCGTGCCGGAAAAGCCGGGACGCCCGAGGCAGGTCCGGCCGGGAAATGAAGGACAGTACTTTGCTTTTGTGCCCGATTAGTTGCTGATAATATCTGCTTTTGGTACAAAAAAAATGATTTGTTTCACTATACGCATTTATTACCTGAATCATGAGAAGTCTGCGTCAGGGCTTAAAAAGATCTTTCTGACCGACCCTCTGACGTGTGTCGATTCATGAGCAGGGTGCAGAATGGAATGCGATTGACAGTTTTACTGGAAGGAGTTAGCTATGGATAGTCAATCAGGAAAAAACAAATCTCCCGTGGTCGTGACCTGCAAGAGAGGCTTTGCCTGTCTGAGCCTCATATGCGCGCTTCAAATCCTGCCGCAGACCGTCCTTGCGGATGAGTCCGCTTCTCAGATCGATCCAAAAGAGCCCGTTTCGCAGATTCAGTTCACAGACTCCGTCAGCCATGTCGATCCGGCTGAAGCAGCTGCACAGAACAATGCTGCGGATTCTGCTGAAGCCTCCGAGGACATTGCTGCTGAGCAGAAGGAAGAGGCGCCGGAGAGTGCTCCGGCGGATGACGCGGCTTCTTTTGAGGGTGAAAGCGCGCAGGACAATGTTCCGGAAGCTCTCGGGAGCGAAAACACGCAGGACAGCGTCCCGGAAGCGCAGGGCGAAGCCGATGCCGAAAGTGCGGCAGCCCCGGACGACGCAGCATATCGCGAGGGCGAAGACATGCAGGACAGCGTCCCGGAAGCCGCTGGAAATGATGTCAATGCAGGATCCCCGGAAGTTCCCGGAAACGATGTGAATGCCAATGCGGCGTCCCCTGATGACGCAGTGTCCGGGGACGACCGGATGACGGACGATGCTGATCCGGAAGAGACGAAAGCTTCTCCACTCGTGCAGCAGCCGGAGGGAGACTCTCCGACGGCGGCAGTTGAGTATCCTTCAAGATTCGACCTGCGTGATCTGGGTCGTGTCACGCCCGTGAAGCTGCAGCAGCCGTGGGGTACCTGCTGGGCTTTTGCAGCGACAGCGGCGGCGGAGTCATCCATTCTCACCAAAATGGATTCTACCTATGCGGAGACCGGTCTTGACCTCTCCGAGCGGTACCTCGCCTGGTATGTCGCACAGCCCGTAACAGAGAACATAAGCACCTCGCAGGCCGGTGAAGGTCTCCACCTGTACGACGAGAATCCCAACAACATCTACCTGTATGGCGGAAAAGAGAAGACCGCCGGGACTCTTTATGCCCAGGGCATCGGTCCTGTTCCTGAGAGCGAGTATCCATACCGGGGAAGCGATGGGAAGCTGGCCTATGAGACGATGCTTTCGGATAAGGATGCCTACATCGAAACTGCAATGGCGTCATACAGACAGATCTATAAATTTGAAGACGAAGAAACGTTGAGGAGCTGGGCGGAAGAGGATTATGAGAACGATCTTGCCAGATACGCTCTCTATGACACTTACAGCCAGTTCGACGACTGGACCATTTCCGAGGCTGACGAACCGGGATCCGGCAGGCTTCGGGGGTCAGACTACACGCTCATAGACAATAACGTGCTTGTTTACTGGGTCCGTGAAAACGACGACGGCGTTGATGAATTTGGCAAAGAGCCATTTGCCGTGCTTCCCTGGGGTATCGAAGGCAACAAACTTCTTTATCAGGACAGCATCGACCAGATCAAGTCTGAGATCTATGCCGGCCGCGGTGTGTCTGTTGATATCCAGATGAACATCCAATCGCTCAACGAGGAGACATGGTCACATTATTACGATGCCAGCATGAATGCCGGTCTTCATGGTGTCTGCATTGTAGGGTGGGATGATGACTATGATGCCTCGAACTTTGCCACTACGCCTCCCGGAAACGGTGCATGGATCGTCAAGAACAGCTGGGGATCCCAGACGGACCTCGTACCCGGAGGACTTGTGGCCCCGGATGGTACGACGAAGGATGCAAATGGCAGTAACTGGGGAGTTGTCGACGAAAACGGCCTGCACACAGGCTACTTTTATCTCTCGTACTACGATCAGGGAATCGGAACTCCTGTGAGCTTTGACTTTGATCTGCGTGAGAACCATGATCAGGAGAACGCGCTGCAGTTTGATTACATGCCTGCCGCTACGGCTGAGTGGGTGAAAAAAAATGAAACCCCTATATGGTGCGCGAACGTTTTTACGCTGGAAAAAGATATGCGCATCGACGAGGTGGCAACACGCTTCACGATGGATGACGAGGTACCTTTAACAGGGTTCACGGTCACCTTTGACATCTATCGACTGAGTGATGGCGCAGCGGCTCCCGACGACGGTGAACTTCTTGCCTCGTGTACACGCGAGTTCAAAAATTTCGGATATCATCGTGTGGCGCTCGATGCGCCTGTATACAGTAAGACCGGGGATCGGCTGGCCGTGATCGTAAGGCAGCGCCATAACTACGGGGACGGAACCGCAAAGTATGTCGCGACTGCACAGGTATCTCTGGACTATTACAGCAATCCTCTGTTCCGTCACGATCCTTTGTACGGAACGCCCGTTGTCAACGAGGGTGAAAGCTTCCTGAAGGTCGAGGGCGTCACCGAGAAGGATGAGGCTGCGACGGAAGGCTGGCTCGACCTGTGCGCGCCATTCTCCAAGGATTTTCTCTGGTACGTGAATCCGGCATTGGCAAAGAATCCGGCCATGGCTGAATATTATGAATCGGTGGTCGTCGGAAACCCGATCTGTACGGTCCTGGGCCTTGACAACTTCGGAATCAAGGCCTTCGGCGAGCCGGTCACGCTCGAATATGTGGAGGCGGTCGCAGCGACCTGCGAGGATGCAGGGAGTCTCGCTTATTGGCGCGATCCGCTCTCCGGTGCGATCTTTGAGGACGGATCGGGTGTAAAGCCGCTCACCTTAGAGGATGTAATGGTGAATGCGCTCGGCCATATATGGGGCGAGCCGACATACACATGGGCCGCAGATAACTCCGGTGTGACTGCAAAAAGCATCTGCCGGCGCGAGAAAGATCATGTGCTTTGGGAGTCCGTTGATACCACTTCCGGCTTTGATGCCAATGCGGGAAAGATCACGTGGACGGCACAGTTCGGGAACGAAGTCTTCACGACACAGACCAGGTCTGCCGACGCAGAGCCTGTGTGTGACGACACGGGAATCGTGAACGGGCAGTCCGCGCCTGTCGTCCGCACCTGCACCGTGAAAAAGACATCCACCGTGAAAAAAGCGTCCTCTTCCCCTGCCGGCAAGACTTCCGATACCACAGTGACACATCCGGATCCGGTGCCCACAGGCGACGATGCCGAACCGGCTCTCTGGTACACACTGCTCGCTGAGGCGGCGGCCTGCATTGCTGCTGCATTCGCTCTGCACCGCAGAAGGCGCCGTTCGGCCGGCACGCTCACTGACAGTGTGAGCTCCGATGACATGGACTGAGCGCTGAGAAAGATTCTTACATTCACAGGCTCGTATGGCAATTGCGAAAGTCTGTGCTTCATGGGAATTGTTCACACAAATCCATTTCGCACAGAGTTTCGCAAGTGCCTGACAGGCTCCCTGATCTGCTCACAGAGCGGGTCAGGGAGTTTTTGCCTTCTCTTGATGAAAAACCGCGAAAATGCTATAGTGTTAGGGAAATAAATCTGTGGCAGCGGGAGGGACCGTATGGAAAAACTGAAAGTGCTTGTCGTCGATGACGAGGCCAGAATGAGAAAGCTTGTTAAAGATTTCCTGCAGAGACAGGATTATGTTGTTATAGAGGCGGAAAACGGAGAGCAGGCCGTGGACATTTTCTTTGAGGAGAAGGATATTGCGCTGATCCTGCTGGACGTCATGATGCCGAAGATGGACGGATGGCAGGTGACACGCGAGATCCGGCAGTTCTCAAAAGTTCCGATCATCATGCTGACTGCGAGGGCGGATGAGCGGGATGAGCTGCTCGGTTTTGACCTGGGCGTCGATGAGTATATTTCAAAACCGTTCTCACCGAAGATCCTGGTCGCACGTGTCAATGCAGTGCTCCGGCGCTCGGGCAAAGGAGATGCCGAGGATGTCCTCGAGGTGGGCGGAATCCGCGTGGATAAGTCCGCGCACCAGGTCACCGTGGACGGAAAGCCGATCGATCTCTCCTTCAAGGAGTTCGAGCTTCTGCAGTACTTCATTGAAAATACGGGCATTGCGCTCTCCCGCGAAAAGATCCTGAACGCAGTCTGGAACTATGACTATTTCGGGGATGCGAGAACGATTGACACCCACGTCAAAAAGCTCCGCAGCAAACTGGGAGAGAAGGGCGAATATATCCGCACGATCTGGGGAATGGGCTACAAGTTCGATCCGAATGCAGAAAAGAAATAAGCGGGGAATATTATGAAGAGATCCATTCGACGCCAGCTTCTCGTGACCTTCGTGGGGACGATGGTGATCACACTGCTCGCCATTGCCCTGATCAATCACCTGTTTCTCGGCCGTTTTTATGAGTCCAGAAAAGTGAAGGAGATCGAGAAGACTTATAAAACGATCAACAGCCTTGACTCTCTGGCGGAAGAAGATTTTAACAGCGCGATCATGGAAATCGCAATTCAGGACAATCTGCAGATCCTGATCACGGACGAAGATTTTACGACTGTCCGGTCGACGAGCAGGGATGCCAAGGAGCTTGCGGCCAGGCTTTTCGGGTACTACACCGGATTCTACAGGGACAAGATCACGGTCGTCGAGGAAAAAACTTACTATACGATCCAGAAGACGAAGGATATTTCCATCAATACGAGTTATCTCGAGATGTGGGGACAGCTTGACAACGGAAAGTGGTTCCTTATCCGGACTCCGATCGAGAGTATCGAAAATGCTGTCCGCCTGTCGAACTTCTTTTATCTCTGCATCGGTGCGCTGGTCACCTCGATCGCCGTCACCGGGATCATCATGCTCTCGAAGAGGATTACGAACCCGATCGTTCAGCTGAGCAATCTCTCCAAAAGGATGGCAGAACTCGATTTCGATGCCAGATATACAGGGCATGCCGGAAATGAGATTGATCAGCTCGGAGAGAATTTCAACAAGATGTCCGACACGCTGGAGAAAACGATCTCCGAACTGAAGACTGCCAATGTCGAGCTTCAGAAGGATGTCGAACTGAAGAATCAGATCGATGAGGTCCGCAAGGAATTCCTCAACAATGTCTCCCATGAGCTGAAAACGCCGATCGCACTGATCTCCGGGTACGCCGAGGGGCTCAAGGATAACATTGCAGACGATGCGGAGAGCAGGGAGTTTTACTGCGATGTCATCATTGACGAGGCGAATAAAATGAATACCATGGTCAAAAAGCTCCTGACACTGAATCAGCTGGAGTTCGGAAATGACCAGACAGTGATGGAACGTTTCGACCTGACTGCCCTGATCAACGGTGTGATCTCGGGGATGCGTCTCCTGATTTCCGAGAAGGGAGCTGCTGTCTCTTTCAATGTCAGTGAGCCGGTCTACGTGTGGGGAGATGAGTTCAAGATCGAAGAGGTCGTCACGAACTATATGAGCAACGCGCTGAATCATCTGGATTATGACAGGAAGATCGATGTGCGTATCCGGACAGAGAACGGAATCGTGACGACGTCCGTCTTCAATACCGGCGATCCGATTCCCGAGGAGGATGTCGATAAGATCTGGGATAAGTTCTACAAAGTGGATAAGGCACGCACGCGGGAGTACGGCGGCAGCGGAATCGGACTGTCGATCGTGAAGGCGATTATGGACGCGCATCAGCAGACCTGCGGCGTGAAAAACTACGCGAACGGAGTGGTTTTTTATTTTACGCTTGAAGGCAAATGAAATACCGAAGCCCTGATTGACGGCAGGCTGCCTCGCGCAGCCTGCCGTTTTCTGACGTTCACGTATCTGCGACTCTGTCATTTCCTCAGATTACGCCCCGCGCAGCCTGCCGTTTTCTCTGCTTTACCATACCGCTTTCCTGTGCTAAAATATGCCTTATGATTTGTATAATTGATTATGATGCAGGCAATGTAAAAAGTGTTTTGAAGGCTTTCCGCTATCTCGGAGAGGATGTGATCCTCTCCCGGGACCCGGATGTGATCCTTAAAGCCGACCATGTCGTGCTCCCCGGCGTCGGAAATTTCGGGGATGCGGTAGACAAGATCGATGCGTACGGTCTCCGGGATGTCATAGCGGAAGTAGTATCGAGCGGCACGCCCTTCCTTGGGATCTGTGTCGGACTTCAGCTCCTCTTTGAAGGGAGCGAGGAGAGTCCGGGTGCTCATGGACTTCATCTGCTTGCGGGATTCAACAGCCGGTTTAAGAAGGAGGACGGCTGCAAAATTCCGCAGATTGGATGGAACAGTATTCATTTTAAGAAGGAGAGCAGGCTCTTTAAGGATATTCCGGAAGGCTCGTTCGTCTATTTCGTGCACTCCTATCACGCCGCGGACACCGATGAAGCCGATGTCTTAGCAGTCGCAACGTACGGGGAAACATTTCCCGCAGCGGTCGGGAAGGGAAATCTCTTCGCCTGCCAGTTCCATCCGGAAAAATCCGGAAGAGTCGGACTGCAGATCCTCCGGAATTTCACGGAGATCGGGAAGGAGACATAATTTGCCCACGAATGCCCAAAGGCATGAGTGGCTGCAAATTAGTCATCCGAGGTCATTCAGTCAGATTATGAACTTTATTTTGGGAGGTGGATGCGGCATGCTGACGAAAAGAATTATACCCTGTCTCGATGTCAATGCCGGAAGAGTCGTGAAGGGCGTGAATTTCGTGAACCTTATGGATGCGGGGGATCCGGTCGAGATTGCAAAGGTCTATGATGCAGAAGGAGCGGATGAGCTGGTCTTCCTCGACATTACAGCTTCCTCGGATGACCGCGAGACGGTCGTGGATATGGTCGAGGCGGTCGGGAATCAGGTATTTATCCCGTTCACAGTCGGTGGAGGCATCCGGACGGTAAACGATATGCGGAACATTCTCCGCGCCGGGGCAGATAAGGTCTCGGTCAATTCGGCTGCCATCAATAATCCGGATCTGATCCGCGAGGGAGCGGAAAAGTTCGGAAGTCAGTGCATCGTGCTGGCGATCGACGCAAAGCTCCGGGAAGATAAGAGCGGCTGGAATGTCTATAAGAACGGCGGACGCATCGATACCGGTCTGGATGCGGTCGAGTGGGCGAAGAAAGGCGTTGCCCTCGGAGCGGGGGAGATCCTTCTCACGTCCATGGACGGCGACGGGACGAAAGCCGGTTATGACCTTGCGCTGACGAGAGCGATCTCCGATGCGGTCGGTGCGGCTTCACTTTTTCACTACAAGATCATGACGATCCGTGAGGTGAAGGAGTATCTGAGAGACCGCGGTGTACCGGTCCGGCTGTGACCGTACCATGAGCATCCGATCCGGGTCCTGCGTATGGGAACCGGTTCGGGATTTCATCTCTGACGCAGAATGCATTGATTCAGGCAGTGAGATTAATGCGCAAAGTGAGAATTTTCTCTGACGCAGTATTTTACGTGATCTGGTCAGTGAGATGAATGCACAAAGTGAAACATGGAGGAGAAGATGGCAATTACGGGAGCATGGGAACGCGCTTTAAAGCCCGAATTTGCAAAGCCGTATTACGCTAAGCTTTATAAAACGGTCCTGAATGAGTACAGAACGCGGGAAATTTATCCGCCTTCGGGGGATATTTTCAATGCGTTCTCCTTCACGCCGCTGGAAAATGTCCGCGCCGTGATCCTCGGTCAGGATCCGTATCACGGACCGGGACAGGCGAACGGTCTGTGTTTTTCTGTGCACAAGGGGATCCGCATTCCTCCGTCCCTGGTCAATATTTACAAGGAGCTGAATGCGGATCTGGGCTGCCCGATCCCCGATCACGGGGATCTCACGAAATGGGCGAAGGAGGGAGTCCTCCTTCTCAATACGGTGCTGACGGTCCGGGCGCATGAGGCGAATTCCCACAGAAATATCGGCTGGGAGGAATTCACCGACGCGGCGATCCGCGTGCTCGCGGAGCAGGACCGCCCGATGGTCTTCATTTTGTGGGGCACCCCTGCAAGACGGAAGAAGGCTCTCATCCACAATCCGAAGCATCTTATTGTGGAATCACCGCATCCGAGCCCGCTCTCGGCGTCCGGGGGCTTCTTGTCTCCTGCGGCCTTCGGCCGATCGACTGGATGATCGAATAACAGGAGAATTTTATGGCAGAAAAAAAGGGTACAGTCGTCCGCCAGGCGGCTTTTCTCATGGCGGCGCAGCTTATATGCAGTGTGGTCGGTCTTCTTTACCGCAGCCCGCTGCACCTTATTATGGGGGATGTCGGCGACGGATATTACACCTTCGCCTATGAATGGTATACCATCATCCTTCTGATTTCGTCTTACAGTATCCCCTCCGCGATCTCAAAGGTCATGTCGGAGAGACTGGCGGTCGGCCGGTACAGGAGCGCCCAGAGGGTCTTTTACGTATCGCTTGGCTATGTCACAGCAGTCGGAGGGATCGGAGCGCTGGTCGCGTTTTTCGCGGGACCTGTTTTTCTTGCGAGCCAGCCGGATGCCGTGCTCGCCCTGCGCGTTCTTGCGCCGACGATTCTCTTTTCCGGTTATCTCGGCTGTCTGCGCGGATACTTTCAGGCCCGCAACGATATGCTTCCCACCGGTGTCTCGCGCGTCGTGGAGCAGATCATCAATGCGGTCATGTCAGTCGCTGCAGCCTGGTTCCTCGTGCGGCCGTATGTGAGTACGGGCGATGAAAATCTAATCGGGAAGTTCGGAGCGGCAGGCGGGACCATCGGGACAGGAAGCGGCGTTCTGGCCGGCATTCTGTTCATGCTTTTCATTTATATGAAAAATGCAAAGCGGATCCGCCGGGATATCAAGCGGGACCGTACGAAAAAGAAGGAGTCCTACCGG
>CADABA010000060.1 GCA_902785985.1 uncultured Lachnospiraceae bacterium | reverse complement strand
CCTGTGCTTCTTCCCATAGCATTCCGCCGGAAAACCTGCTGTGCGCCCGTCGACCGCGATGCTGAGCTTCGAAGGGGCGGCGAACGGGTCGCCCTGCACATGCTCTATATTCAGGATATACTCCCTGAAACGGTAGCTTCCCCGCGTCTCTTTGTAGGCCGGGTAGCCCCGGTGGTCGATTTCATTTAACAAAATTTTGAGGTCTCTGTCTGTTTTCATTTTCTTCTTCCTGTTTTCTGCCTGATCTTCTGTGATCCTTCGCCGGGCTTTCTGCCTGAGGCTGCACAGCTTTCTGTCAGATTCTGGTCAGCGCTTCTTCCGATTCATCGTAAATCGTGTACTCAAACAGCTTCCACTTCTCATACGATTACGATGCATGATCATATGGCTTCCACCTTCTATGCATTTTCCTTTTTGTTGTCTGTCCTCTCCGCGAAAAGCTCCGTCCATGCCGGGTGGAAACCCGTGCGAACCGCTATATCCATGGAGAGCGTATGCGAAAATGCCGTCCCGTAATAGGGGACTTTGCCTTCCGCGAGAACTTCATTTTTCAGGAGGTTCACGAGCAGCACGCCGATTCCCTTCCCTCTGGCCTCCGGCAGGACGTCGATGCCGATCTGCCACAGATACCGGCTGTCCTCGCTCACGCCCGCCATTCCGAGGATTTTTCCGTCCTCATAGGCCGTGACGGCGATCCGGTCCGGTGCAGCTTTTGAAAAGGAAAGCGCGTAGGAAAATCTCGGGTCCCCGCGAAAAGCTTCGATCTCATCATCCCTGAAGTATCGGATCTCGTAGGGATGCGGCGCGAGATCCGAGGGCTTGTAGGATACGAAGAAGGGGTGCATAAAATCGATGCCATAGCCGTAACGGGAAAGCTCCCGATCGAGCTCCCGGAGCTTTGCCGGCTGCATGAACCAGGCGCCGTTCTCTTTCCCGAACCGCTCGCGGCACCAGCCGATGATCCGCTCGTCCCCGGCAAAGAGCAGCTTGTTCCGAAGGGCTGCGATCTTAAGGAAGCACTCCTTATCCTGTTGAAAGCGCCGTCTGCCCTCCTGCGGCACAAAAGTGTGGAACCGGTTCTCCCCGTTCAGGATTTCTTCCTCGGTACAGCAGTAATCAATTGCCATCTGTTTTATAAATAAGTTTTTGCGTTCCAATTCGAATCCTCCGATATGCCCTTTCTCTGCCAGGCCATCTCAGTGTTGCGAGTATTACTGCAGGCTGCATTCTTTCATCCGGCTGCATTACTCCTGCAGTGTTTTCGCGAACTTTAGCGTTTCTGCGGACTTCAGCGTTCCTGTTAATTGAATTGTTCCTGCGTGCTGCAATATTCCTGCTGCCGCATCTTCAGATTCCGTCAACTTGACAGAAACATATAATGATAATTGAAAGAGGGATACAGCGATAAGCGGTTGGCCTCAGACAGTATTTAGTGTTTAAATTTCTTTAAACAACCGTCACTTGGCCGAGTGGCGGTTGTTGCTTTTCTTCGTAACTTTCAGTGTAATGGTATAACCAAACACATGGAATGTCAGAGTAATAGGCATAAGCTTCACCTCCTTTCGGAGAGTGTAGGCCAACCGCTATACGCTTTCCTGTATCCCTCCCATGTCCTTCCGGACATGTACCGCATCGCTGCAGGTATTTTAGAGTATACCAACACAGTTTTTCCCTGTCAAATTTCGCAGTAAGTCATTTCCATGTACTTATTCCACAGTAAATCACATCCGTGCACTGTTTGAAGGGTCCCTCGGGCTCCTCAAGAAAATACGCATTCAGAGAGAAATCTGGTTCTTCCTGGGATTGAGAAGAACCGTTGATCATTTTCCCTCACAGAAATCAAAACCTGCGCAGCGCCTCAAATTCTTTCTTTACCCTTTTGCGATTGATAAGCAATTTTACAAACCGCACAAAAAGCAATAAAGGCCTTCCCCACCAATGTTGATAGTAAAAGGCGTAATATTCCCTGTGTTCCGGTGTTGTCGGAAAGAACCGTTCCCGGAGATAATGCAGCTTCAGGCGGGTCTTACCTGAGATCTTCTTCTCCTTTGTGTATCGTTCCAGCTTGTTGCCGACCTGGGTTTCGACCGTTCCGTACGTTCCCGACGAAACAATACCGGACAACAGCTCCCGCTGCCGGGGAGAGAGCATCTGCTCCGAAAGGTACGCGTCTCCCGAGAACAGCGTGGATGCCAGTTCCCTCATCTCCCTCTCGCTCTTGAGAAGCCCGAGATTCTTCAGCTCTCCCTCAATATAAGGCCAGTCCAGATCTGTCTTCTTTGATGCATACAGATACAGGTCGACCAGCATCCGCAGACCTGTCCCGCCGCCTTCATAATGTTTGGCCGCGTGCGCAAAAAAGTAGACATAAAAATCCTCATCCGTAAAATGAAACCCGAAGCCATTCCCCTCATCCTTTACAAGACGGTCTTTAACGTTGGCATAGTAGGCATACCAGATTTCTTTTGACGGTGAGAACAATGTCCTATGCATCTCAAAATTATAGATCGGTTCTTTCAGATAGGTATCATGTACCCTGAGGGCATACTTTTTCACTTTATAGCCGCGACCCCTGAACCAGTCCCGCACCTTCTCAGCATGTCTGACATCGAACAAAATATCATTATCCGACATCTGCCGGATGCCGTAATGAGGATAAAGATCCTTCAGCACCACACCTTTGAGCGGCATATACCAGATCCCGTTCTCCTCCATAAAGCGCAGGAACTCACTGCGTTCCGCATCGAAGAGGACAGTCCTCCGGACAGCCTGATCGACTGCGGCCTTCCATCGTTTTTCCATAGCTCCCGCACCCGTGCCGTCTCCCGCGCCGGACATCGCCGTTCCGACAAGCGCATCCAGACTATGCCATGTCGAAAGCTTATATAACTTTTGCTGATCCATCCCGGCGACACGTTCGACATCCGGCTTTGTACGGCTGAGCGCACATCGGATCAGCCAGATCAGATCCATTACGGTATCCGTGCGGATCACCGTATTCTTCTGCCCTTTCTCCGTCGAAGGATTCCTTTTCATTCTATTTCCTGTCCCCCGTCCCGAAATTGAATTGTCTTGTCACAGAACCCGAGCGCTGCCGGTCTGTGCGTGACGATAATGACCGTTTTGTCCGTCAGATTCCGCAGATTCTGAAGCAGCCGCTTTTCCGTCTCAGCATCCAGTGCACTGGTCGACTCATCCAGCAGAAGAATCGGCCGGTCAGAAAAGATCGCCCTCGCTATGGCGATCCGCTGCATCTGCCCTTCGGAAAGACCTGCACCGCGCTCGCCGAGCATGGTATCCACGCCCTGTTCCAGTCCGTCCACAAAAGTATCTGCACAGGCGATTTGCAGCGCTCTTATAATTCTTTCCTCCTCCTGCATTGCCGCACGGTCTCCAAAGGAAAGGATTTCTCGTATGGTTCCGTTCATCAGATCATTTCCCTGGGGAACATAGGCAAAAAGTCCGCGCCAGGCAGACGTCAGGATCTGTCTCTCCCCCCGTTCCCTCAGAACAATATCCCCGCTGTCAGGCTGATACAGACATAAAAGGAGCTTTAGCACGGTGCTCTTCCCGCATCCGGAAGGTCCGGTAAATGCCACGAACTCCCCCTTTCGAATTTCCAGCGAGAGATCCTTAAGGATGGCCGGCATATCATTTTCCGACGTCTCACTCCCCGCGGAGGAAAGATAGGCAAAGGAGACATGCCGGAGCTCTACCGATTCGAAAACGTCCTCATACCATGTATTCAGTTCATCCTCTGTCTTTGTGTCCGTATCGCAATCTTCTGGCAAACTTTCCGCTTCCATCAGCCGTTCGGCGCTTGCAATCAGGGCGTAGAACTTCGGAAGCAGGCCGGAAATATTGGCAAATGGATTCTGCACTCGGGACACCAGCTGCATGACCGCCGTCATCGTGCCGAAAGAAATCGTTCCCCGAAAGATTCCAAAAGCGCAGTAAATGCCGCTGCCGATGTAAGCCCCGTGCATCACTGCGCCAAATCCGATATTGCAGAGATTTGAAAAGCGGTTTCGCCTCATCCTTGCTTCCTTATGTGCGTCCATATAGGAAACAGCCTGCACCTCCGCACTCTCTTCCTGCCCGAAAGCCTTCAATACCACCAGACTCGAGAGACGTTCCTGCAGGAAAATGCGCAAAGCCCCATCTTTCTCCTGAATATCCCTGTGCAGAACCTTCAGCTTTTTGCGAAAGAGGAAAGTGACTCCGATCAGCAGGATTCCTCCCGGCACCAGAATGACAGCAAATACAGGCTGCAGGATCAGAATCATAATAATTGCTCCGACGAGCCGGATCACCATGCCGGTAAGACCCGGGAAAATGCTGATCAAATGCTCTGCCACGATCCGTGTATCGCTGGTCAGCCGGTTCATCCATTCTCCGGAGTGAACGCCGGATATCGCAGCATACTCTTTCGTGAGCACACAGTGGAAAAGACGTTCCTTCAATCTGTTCTCGATCGAGCTGCGTCCGTCCTCCTCCAGATGCCGAATGGCAGCGTGCAGTCCAATCTGCATCGCCAGCGCATTGAGAAGCCACATCACTGCACGGAAGAGAGCCGTCCGGTCACCGGTCACCGCCGAGTCAATGAGACTTCGGAGAAGCCAGGCGTATGACAGGGCAATGCCGCTGTTTCCGGCAGAAAGCAGTGAAAGCAGAAGAATCTTACCGCGTTTTCTGCCGATGACCCCATCAAGCCACAACAGGGCATCTCTATTTTGCGTCAGGATACCCGTCGTTTCAGTCAACCTTTGCCTCCAGTCCGTAAATCATTACCGCTTCGTTCCTGTTCATTCCGTCAAAGCCCCTATCGAGCGAAGTTTTCCCAGGACCATCTTAAGATCCTCCTCCATGATCGCCCTCGGGGCACCGTAGGCAGCCTCCATCTTTTTCAGGATCTCCGCCTCACTCGTCTCCTTTTTCAGGCAGTCCACAATAAACGCCGCTGTCTGGTTGCTCCGCACAAGGCCGCTGAACGAATTATCCGCCGCGACCAGAATCTGCTCATTTCCTGTAGTATGCGTTATGAAGCTTTTCTTTAATTTCACTTTATCCCCTCCGCTCACTTTTCCTTTTTATTTGGCTCTCGTTTTTCATAGCTCACTTGACACCACCTACTCTTCTCCAAAAATCGTTTTCTTCGCCAGCATTGCCGCTTCCCTGTCCGGTCGGCAGCAAAGCGTAAAAAGATCCGTATGGTCCGCCATTTTATCGAGCAGCTCCATCAGTCTGACAAATCTCTCCTGACTGGCCGGACGATAGCTCTGCTGCAGCATCCCGGGCCATGCATCCCTCTTCTCGATCCTGCTCATCCGGTTTTCCGTCCCGCGCTTCAGAAAGCACACGGCTCTCAGCGGAACCTCCACAGGATCGCCTCGAAAATGTTTTCCATTCCATGGCGTTCCACAGACATAAGGCACGTCTCCATCGAATCGGATGAGCGGTTTATCGTCATTTACATAGAGTACATCCCCGGGAAATGCCTCTTTCCACAGAGCCGCATGCGTGCTTTTTCCCGTCCCGCTCACTGCCGTAAATAAAACTCCGCTGCCTTTATAGGCAATCGCAGATCCGTGAAACAAAAAGATCTCCCTGTCGATCAGGTTCTCCGCGATCTTCCGGTAGATTGCCAGCGTCTCAAGATACCCGGCATCAAATCGGCAGACAGATCTTTTCTCGCGTAAAGCCTCCTTGTCCGACTGCATCTGTTCCTGCAAGATCTCCTCACGGGAAACGCTCACTTCCAGATCTTCCGGATCTTTCGTCATATACTTCCTGCAGAGATCTCTGATCATTTGATAATGCGGTCTGATCCCGACCGTCACTCCCGCAATCCGGATCGCAAACCGATCCGTTTCCACTTCCCCCATAGAATTACTGCCCTTTCTTTTTGCGGCGCACTACGACAGCGGCGATGCCGACAGCAATCGCAGCAGCGAACAGGAACAAACTTCCGTACCCGCCTGACTGTTCACTTCCCGCCGCTTCCCGGCTGCCATCCTTTGCTGTGGATGTGCCGTCTTTGCAGGCCGTCCCGCCGGAGGCGCTGTCTTTTCCGTCCGCCCCGCCGGAAGAACCGTCTTTCCCGCCGCTGTTTCCCCGTTTCCCTGTCTGTCCGTTGCTCTCAGAGACTGGTTCCTCCAGCACAACTTCCGCCTCATCGATAGATCCGGATCCCGATTGGCCGTGATTTTCCGAACCCGATGCAGCCCCGGATCCGGATGCCTCACCGTTCTCCGCGATCCCTGCATCCGCGTTGTCGGAAGTCTCATTCTCCGCGCCGGGATTTGTTCCCTCCCCGGCAGCGCCATTCTCCGTGCCGGGTGCTGTCGTCTCCCCGGCAGTGCCATTCTCCGCGCCGGGATTCGCCGTTCCCTCTCCGGTATCCGTTCCCGGAATCCCGACGTAGGTTACATGGCAGTTCGACGGCAGCGCATTTTCCCCGATTTTCATGATCGTCTCGGGAAGGATCAACTCTGTCACCGTACTGCCCAGGAAAGCTTCTTCACCGATCTCGGAAACCGGATACCCGGCTATGTCCGCAGGCACCGTGACAGTTTTTTCCGACCCGAAATACCCTGTGATAACGATTCCCTCATCGACGATCTCATATTGAAAATACCCTTCCGTGTAAGTCCCTTCTGCCGCAGACACCTCCCGGGGAAGGCAAAGAAGCAGCAGAAGCGAAAAAACCGCGAGCAAAATCTTTTTCATCTCTCCGTCTCCTCTGAACAGACAAAGGACTATCGCATGCACATCAGACAGTTCAACTCGCGCCATTTTCATGACGGATCCTGTACCTGTCATTCGTCTCATGCAATAGCCCTCTGCGTCATTCGTTTCCTTTCAGGTGCGCCCTGATCCGGTCGCAAACCGTTTAGATTTCGTCCTCACCTTCATCGATGCTCCCACCTGTCGGGCTTGTTCTGATCACATCGGCAGAATCGAAACGAACGATCTCCATCTCTGCGCGTTCATACTCATTCATCTTTTTCACCCCCTTTCGGATTTGTTCCTTTTTAGGCGTTTGCGAAACGCTGTGCTTCAGGGACATCGTTTCGCAATTGCCTGTTGCTTTTTATGTCTGGCCGCAGCAAGCTGCGGGAAAGGCATATCTGCTTACTGGTTCAGCTCCTCAAATGTATAGCCGAGGATATTCTCGGAATAGACCGTAGTCTGATTCCCTTCCGCGTCTTGCACGACAAGATACCCTCTCGCATAGACCTTTGTCGTCGTCTTGGATCCGACTGTGATGTTGACCGAATAGCTTCCGTTGTTATCGAGCGTCGTCGAAGGATTCTTCTTTACATTCGTCGCGCCGATCACCATCGTCCGGGCGGCATCCGCCTCCCCGTACTGGCTGTCCGTCGAGCGCAGGATACCATGTTCGACGACCGTAAAGCCCTCCGGAACACTTCTGACCGCCAGGAAAGATATCTTGTTCTTTCCGTCGACGACCGAAGCGGATGCTCCTGTCATGGCGATGAGCGGCAGGCTTTCCAGCCCTTCTGTTCCTTCCGGTACATATTCCGCATAAATGTCGGCATCTCCGACTGTCATGATCTGGAATACAGGCTCTGTGGAGAGCATCGTGCCGTCCGCAGCCTTCCAGCATGCAAACTGATGGTCAGGGATCTCAGGCGCTTCCAGCCGGATCAGCTCGCCTTCCGGAGCTTCATAGGTATCGACCTCGTGCTCGACGTTCAGATAAGAGACGTTGATCAATACCATATTCCCGCTCTTTTCATAGGTCGGTTTGACCGTTATGTGGGTCTCGCCTGCCTGGATCGCGCTGTGAATCGTCTCCTCCGTGTGATCCCATCCGGTAAATGTATACCCCTTCCGGGACGGTCCTGCCGGGAATTCAATACTGTCTTCCATCGAGTAGGTCTCCGCGGACAGCACCTGGTCATAGTAGGAAGTAAACTCCACAAAGGCCATCTTCTCTCCGTCATAATCATCCGGCGATACCGAGACCGCCTCCAGCGTCGAAGCACTGATTACCGTAAATGTATACTCTTTGTTTTTGCTGACGATCCTGCCGCTCTCATTTACCCAGTGGAGGAACTCTCTGGTATCATCCGCGTAGCAGACCGTAACAGCCGTACCCGGTGTGACCTTTTTCGTCACACTCTTCTGGATCCTGCTGCTTCCTGTGATCGTAAAGCCTCCGCCGTTCACTCTCAGAGTGACCTTGTCGCTTGTCGGAGCATAGACCGCTTTAAGCGCATAGTCCTGATCCGGGATAAAGCTGTACGCTGCGGACGAAGAGAACACGCTTCCGTCCTCAAGGTACCAGCCCCTGAAATCGTATCCCACTTTTGACGGTGCACTGATGGAAGCCTCCTCAGCACTGCCGTCCGGAAGAACTTTATAGATTCCTCCGCCTGTGAGAGCTGCCACGGTCGTTCCGCTCTCATCCCCCTCCATGCCGGAGGTCAGCGTGATGCGGTACGAAGCTCTCTCCCCGCAGATGTCGCACACAAGATCCTTATCTTCGTCCGTGTGTCCCTTCGCAGGAATCGCGACAGTCCTGACGCCTGTATACGTCTTGCCGTTAAAGACTGCCTCTGCCGTATATGTGATGGTCCCCTCCTCAGTACAGGTCGGTTCGACAGTTTCTGTCGCGATCGTACCGTCGACCGTCTCTTCATGGCTGTCTTCCTTGCTGGTAAAGACCGCGCTGCACGTATCCATCTCCTCCGACCAGTTGAAGACAGGCTCTCCGTATTCCCGCACATGAACCATGCAGAACGCGGAAATACCGGTCACGGTCGTCGCGCTCACCTTCGCTTCGCCGGTTCCGACAGCAGTCACGACTCCGTTCTCCACCTTCACCGCTGACGGATTGCTGGAGGTCCAGGTGAGTGAGAGATCCGTAGAATCCGCCGGCGCGACACTTACACTGAGAGTCACTGTCGCTCCCGGGTTGATATACAGATCCTTTTCCGCCATGCTCACGTAGACCGCATCCTGTCCGTCGCCTTCGTGAAGATCCTTGAACACAACACTTGCCGTATTATTGTCCAGACGGCTCTCCTCCGTATCGGAGACGACCTGGAACTCGAGCTGATACCGGATGGAATCATCCACCAGTGTCCAGTACTGTTCCGGAAGTACATACACGAACTCTTTCATTTCTCCTGAGCCGATCTTGTCCGCAAATGCCGTCTCTGCAAGGACATACTCTCCGGTCGTCTTATCCAGAATGGATATCCTTATGTTCTGCGCCGCCTCAAATCCGTTGTTCGAGACATTTCCGGACAGCTGCGCAACACCGTTCTTCATTTCCGCCTTGAGTTCGTTGACCACCAGATCCGCCTGCCCGATCTCGAACTGCGCACTGTTATTCCCGATATCCACTTCCTCCTCACCGATACTCACAGTGACCGTCAGGACCTGTCTCATAAATCCTGCCGGAACCGTATACTGCATCGTCAGATCCTGTGTCTCGCCCGGCTTCATCGTCTGCGTGACGGTCTGAGAAGCCAGTTCCTTCCCGGAAGCATTGGTGAGTTTTAACGTGAAGCTCTGAAGCTCTTTACTGCTGTTGTTTTTCGCTGTGACTGTGATCGGGACAGACTTCCCTGCGCCGACAGCGGTCACATCATAGGATGCCGTCTCCCCGACGATCAGGTCCGTATACCCAGTCTCCTCAATGGTCCTGATGGAAGCCGCTCCAAGAGGCTCTTCCTCATTGTCTGTCACGGTAAGCAGATTGACCGTCATCTGCACAAGGCCTTCGTCCGTAAGTACTGCATCGTAGCTCCGGATAAAGCCGCCTAAATCCGTGATCTGAACGAGTTTGCCCCAGGTTCCTGTCTTCGCATCATAAACGCTCTTGTATATCTCGGAATAATTTCCGTTCCGCACGACCGTCAGAAGGGCTGCATTGTCTCCATTCCGAACGATCGTAAAGTTGTTGATCCCGCTGATCCCGATCGGTACTTCCGTACCTGTCTGTACCTCGCAGACAGCATTATTTCTCAGGTAATAGAGTTTTCCACCCGACCACTGTGAATAGGCGAGCTCTTCCCCGGATGTGACCATCTCGGTTTCTCCGTTCTCGCTGCCCGCATAGAGTTCTGAGTTCTCTCCGTCATACAGACGGTAAGAGATCTCCGTCCCGTTCTCTGTCTGATACGAATTCACATCCGAGATGCTCTTATCCGTACTGATGACCGTTTTCACGGGGCTGAGTTCTTTGCTGTTTATGGTTCTCTGGTACAGCACATTGGTTCCGGCGAGGCCGAACAGGTCATTTTCCGAGTTCTCCGTCCACGTAACCAATGCTGCACCGTCCTGCATCAGGACTGTATAATTTTCTTTTTTGAGTCCGTTGCCTGCATCCGATACGCAGACCGGTTCCGTGAAGGATTCCCCGTCGAACTCGGTATACCAGAGATCCAGACAGCTCATGAGCGTCTCCATATCCCCGGAGGTTCCAAGCGCCCTGTCTGCCCGCTGCCAGACGACTCCGATCCTCTTCCCGTCTGTCGCGACCGCTGGCACACCGTTATATGCTCCGTTCTCGAAGAGCGGCTGGCCAGCCTCCCAGGAGTCCGTCTCCGGGTCATAGATGCTGTAGTAAATCGTCAGTCTGTCGTCATCCGCTTTCTCGGCGATGTCCTCCAGCCAGAAGAGGACCTTCACTCCGGAGTCCAAAGTCATCATCTGCGGGTTCGTGTAGGCGAACGTCCCGTTCCTGTTGAACGCTCCGCCCTCCGTCAAGGCTTTCACTCTGGCGGGTGCCGCTCTTCTTGTCACGCTGCCCGTTCTGGGCTCGGCCTCAAAGTCGGACTTTTTGACCTCCATTACAGGTTTTGCACTGGCCTTTCTTTTTCCTGTTCCAGCTTTCGTGCTAAAGACTGTAATGCCCTCTCCAATCTCTTTATCCCGCGAGTACTTAAAGATCCAGAGAGCAGAGGCCTTGAAATAAAGCTTGCCTTTCAGAATCATTTCCAATTCCAGGCTGTTCCCTTCCGGGCCGTTCCTGAATTTGACTGGTACTTCCAGAGCCCCTTTGAGTCCTCCTTCCATATAGGTCTTTGTAACTGCCCTGTCACCGACTCCAACCCCAATACCAATCTCGAAACTGGGTTCTGCCTCGATCGTAAACACACGCGCTTCCTTGACATTCCAGTTCTCTAACGCAATCTTAGAACTAGCAGAAAGCTCTGCTGTGAAGGCAAGGTAGCAAGGAGGTGTGATCTTTGCGTCTACACTTCCCTTTGCGGAGAGTAAGCATGTTGCTCCGCCTCCGGTCATTTCCAATGTTCCGGATGCATAACTGAACTCCAAAAAGCCTGCGACCCTTTGATCCACTTTAATGCCCAGACTGGCATCCGCTTTTTCCAGCTTGCTTGTAAGGCTCCTGTATTTATTCCATAGCTTCGGTCCTGATTTATGATCCAAACCATTCATATCGGAGAAGAGCGACTTGAACTCTTCCCAATTCTTCATAAAGACCTCATGCTTCCCTCTTTTTACATACCCATTCGTATCGTTAAGGGTCGTCGAAGTGTCTTGATTAATTCCGAATATTACTTTTATGTTCTTCTTGTCTGGATCGATATTTACTGCAGTGTGGACATGCTTGAAGTCTAACGCAAACTTCGCGTCCGTCTTAAACAGATTAGGTTCATACCTGTCTATACTGATTTCAGGACCCAACACTTTTCCAAGATCTATATTGATTGAATCCGGCAGAAGGGTTGAAACGTCAATTAACCCCGATGCCTTTATCTCCTCCTCCGTAGCATTCACATCCACCTTTGGAGCGGACTTCACTGTCACATTGACTGTTCTTGTGATTCCACCGCCGCAGTCGACCGTCAGCGTCGTCGTTCCTTCCCGCTTACCGGTCAGTCTCACAATTATGGAGGCTGTCTCGCCTCTCATGATGACACCCGCTTCCTTTACCACCTCGAGGATAGATGAGTCACCGGAGCTGACCGTGGCGGCATTTGCGAGAATAGATGCATCGCTGTCCTTCGAGTAGACGTCGATCTGCTTTTTGACGGTCTGACCGATGACAATGGTCTGGTCGCCGAGCATGATGGCGTTGTCGTAGCCGGAGAGGAGGTCTTCGTTCCAGGAGTGATGCTGGAAACACCTCCCCAACCGCTGGTACCCGGATTCCCTGATCCCAAAGGATAATATGCTATTACTTTAGCTTTCTTGAAGGGAGAACTAGGTCCCAGCCAAATCTTACTTGGATCTCCTCGACAAATTATTTTTAATGTGTCACTATTTTTCGTCCCTGCTTCATAAAAGCAAAAATCATGGATTTTTATTACACTTTTTCCTATTATCAGTGATGATAATCTATACGTATACTCAAATGCACCCTCATCTATCTGCTTAACACCATCACCTATTACCACAGACTGCAAATTTTCACAACTATAAAAACAATAGTTACCTATTGTTGTGACATTGTTGCCAATCGCAACACTTTCGATACTGGATATACAATGATGACATGTTTTATCTGACTTGAGTGACCCGAATCTCTCCACGGACTGCTCGTTATCGCCCCATCTCCAAAGATCCACATGGTCCCGTCTTCATGCAGATACCACTGGACATTTGTTCCGCAATAGCCGCTGGCTACTACTGGCATCCCGTCAAGTCCGGTTCCCGCAACCGGATTTGCAGCAGCCTTTCTTCTTACAGGAGCCGGTGCCTTCTCACTGCTTTTCTCCTGATTCTCCTTGAGATAGAAAACTCCATAGTATGCCTCACGGTCAATCTTGAACGAGACCGTATCCTTCTCCTCCATGCTCTCTTCGAAGATCTCGTTTTCCTTTTTATCAAGAGCAGAAGTAATCCACTTTTCTTCCTCGGAAAGTGGATCCTCGTAGGATTGAATGATGATCGGCTCATTCTCGCGCACAACATGCCGGGATTCGATCTTGAGGATGAATTTCTTCAGCGGTTCAACCCGCTGTCCCTGCTCATCCTGAAAGACAATCTTAAGTGGCATTATGTCGAAAAGAAGCTCTGCTTCCCCGCCCGCAGCCCCGGTAGTATCGGAACTCGTCTCATCATCTGCATTTGCATCAGAAGATGCCTCGGAGGAAGCTTCCCCCTCGGCAGCCATATCAGCAGGAACTCCGGAGGCAGTCGCTTCCACTGCAACCTCACCATCCTGGTTCTCTGAAGAAGCATCTGCATCCGACGAGCCCTCAGGATTCTCCGAAGCGTTTCCTGCATCTACGGTTGCCTCACCGTCCGCATCTGCGGGAACCGATTCTTCCACCGATTCCGCAGCCTCTGTATCCTGCTCCGCCTGTTCTTCCGAAGCAGCCTGCTCCGCCTTCAATTTAAGCGCAGCTTCTCTGGCTTCTTTCGTGAGACGGTCAAGGATTTCCTTATCGTCTACCCATTCTGCTTCCAGCACTGTTCCTTCAGGAAATGTTCCTTCCTCAGCCTGCACAATAACGGTGATGCCTTTGTCCTCGATTTCCTTCCTGAGCTCCACCGCAGGCATGGAAACAACAGCTTCTGCAGGCTCGGATGTCATCGATTCTGAAGCCGATGTTTCAGAGTCATCCGAGATAGTTTCTGCAGGAGTCTGCTCCTCCGCCGGCTCCGACTCTGTCAGTGCCGGTTCCTCTTCTGCGGGTGCCTGTTCCTCTTCTGGTGCTGCCTGTTCCTCCTCCGAAGGGACAGAGCTGTTCTCCTCCTGCTGCTCAGCATTCTCCGATCCGGATTCATCGGCTATCACTGTGCTTTCAGTCATCCCTGCTTCAGCTGCCAGAACCGGTACGGAAGGCAGACTTCCGAGAATCAGTGTAAGACAAAGCGCGATCACTCCCGGCAAATGCACCCGTTTTTTCCTGTAATTCCTCATCTATTCCCCTTTATAAAATGTGTTCACACAACCTGCTTCTCTGAACTTCTTCACATTGCTGGTCGTTTTTTGAGCCGACCTTGCCGCTTCTTTTACGAATTTATGGATGATTGAACGACCTCTCAGCGCCGGAGCCATTTCTTTCCGACAGATTTGAGCTTCTGCCTGCAGAAAAATAAATGTTTTTTCCACCAGCAGCAAAAATCAGTCGTGGACAACATGAACTCTCTATACCACTCATATCCCTTTTCCTGTACAGAGTGATACCTGCCCGATCTTACGAATCCGGTCATGATGCCGAGAATATTCTCATCCCGGATGCCGTACTCCTTTGAGAAACAATTGTCCCCAAGAAGAATGTAGTCGTCGGCACCGACATGGATAATACGATGGAGAACATATTGGTTCTTCTCCACTCGCCGGTAGAGAATGACATCTCCCTCTTCATATCTGTGATTCTCTTTCTTCCTCTCAATCAGGACCAGGTCTTTTCCCTGACGCAGAAGCGGGAGCATGCTGGTGCCCTGAATCGGCATCATTACCTCTCCATGCCTGCACAAATATTTTTCAAATTCACCTCTTTTCATTTCATAAGCCTTTACCTCACCCATGCAAAGATACGTTCCTTTATCTTCTTCTGACATATGCTTCCTGAATGAACTATTGATACGATTTTAACATCTATAGAGATATTTTACAATCTTTCTAGATGTTATTGCGGTGTCGCCTTTCTGTTACCCTTTCTATGCACAAACGTTCTCTTTGCTCTTTGTGATTACAAATGGAGTATTAAAATCATGGATGTGGGAAAAAGAATTGTATTTCTCAGAAATTTGAAAGGACTCACAACGACGAAACTTGCCTACAAAGCCGGACTGGCACAAAGCCATCTGAGGGATATCGAACTTGGCAATAAGAATCCGACCGTGGAAACTCTGTCCTATATCTGCGATGCTCTGGACATTTCCATGTCCGATTTCTTCATGGAAGATACCGAGGAGAAACTGGAAAACAGCACTTTGCTTAGAACTATTTACAGATTGAGCAGCTACCAAAGAGAGCTTCTGCTTCAGTTCATCGAATCCATAACGGATGATGCCAAGTCCAAATGATTTCATTCACAGACCGAGGCGCCTGCATTCCGGCTGCCGAGGCACCGGTTCACACAAAGCGTTTCATCAGAATAAGAAAAAATCGACATAGTTCCCTCTGGAAAGTAAAAGAGCTGCCGGTGCTTTTTGCATCGGCAGCTCTTCTCACTACATCTGTTTGAAATTTTATATTATATTCTTGGCTGAAGTGAAAAGTTTATTACCACTCTGAAGAAGGCAAGTTCACCTTACTATCCACACTGAACTGAGCAGGATATTGCTCTATCCCCCGCTTATAGAAGCGGATGTCTTCCCCACCGAGATAAAACAATTCCTTGCACCCCTCGTAGTATTCATTCCATCCATACCATCTCAGGCAGCCCCGCACATTGTTCATATTTTGAGCTGTCTACCAGACAGCCTGATTCAAGGCTGATTTATTGAAGAAAAGACTCAACTATGTTACTGTTTTCTTAAGAGAACACGTGAAGAAAAGAAGGAGGCTCAGATCTTGGCTGGTGATCATAAGCAGTATAAAGACAGACTGTTCAACTTTCTATTCGGATCAGAAGAGAACAGGGAATGGACGCTCAGCTTATATAACGCAGTGAATAATTCAAATTATACAGATCCGTCAGCAATCGAAATTACTGCTATAAAAGAGGTCATGTATCTCGGAATGCATAACGACGTCTCTTTCCTGATTGCCGGAGAAATGAATCTGCATGAGAAGCAGAGCTCATATAATCCTAACATGCCGCTCAGACTGCTTCAGTATACAGGGAATTTGTATGAAAAATACGTAAAGCAGCATAAGCTGAATAAATACGGAAGCGCTCTTCTCATGCTGCCAGTACCAAAACTGGTCGTATTCTATAATGGGAATGCAGACCAGCCCGATGAACAAATTCTCAGACTATCAGACTCCTTCCCAAAAGGTGCTGACCCTGATATTGAAGTCAAAGTACGAATGCTGAATGTAAATTCCGGACGGAATCAGAGACTGTTGGATACTTGTAAACCGCTTGGAGAGTATTCCTGGCTGGTAGAGGAGATTCGTAAGAACAACAAAACAAAAGATCAGGAAGGCGCAGGAAGTGCAATTGATCTGGCAATTTCTAAAATGCCTGACAGTTTTACAATCAAGCCCTTTCTTGTGGCACATAGAGCGGAGGTGAAGGGAATGCTGCTAACGGAATATAACGAAGCAGAGCAAATGGAACTCTTTAAAGAAGATGGTCGAAGAGAGGGCCGTATGGAAGGAATTCTTGATACACTGGTTTCTCTCGTGAAGGATGGAATCCTGACTATAAAAGATGCCGCGGCAAGAGCCGGAGTATCAGAAAATATTATTAAGAAGAAAATAAGTGCCAAATAACTATCAATCCCCGTCACTCTGATCGAATCCGAGTGACGGGGATTGCTTTTCTGTTTCAAGAACACCTCAACGCTCCTGCCGCGTCACGTAAGGCGTAAAGCACCCTCCTTATTTCGCTGCTGCGACTCGCCGACAGCCTTATGTCTTTCTCAAATAGCAGCCATGGATTCATGAAAGTTCACTCAAGCCCCATCGTCTCCGGAAGCCCCAGCATAATGTTCATATTCTGGACCGCCGCGCCGGACGCGCCCTTCCCGAGATTGTCGAAGAGGGCTGTCACAGTCGTCTGCTCCTCATAGCCGCAGACGACAAGCTGCAGGTGGTTCGTGCCCGCAAGCGCGTTGGCATACAGGGTTCCCTGCTTCGGATCATAGGGCATCACCGTGACGAAGTGCTCATCCGCATAGTACTTCGAAAGTCTTGCGCAGATCTCCTCCGCGGTCGGCTGACCGTTGAGCAGGCGGTTCTGCAGCATGATGGATGTCGCCATCCCCTTGTAATAATCATCGACGACCGGCATGAAGACCGGCGGGCAGGCAAGCCCTGTGACCTTCTGCATCTCGGGGATATGCTTGTGCTTTAAAGTGAGCCCGTAAATGCCCGGCGCCGAGAGCTTCTCCTCCCGTCCCTCCGCCTCATACTGGGCGATCATTTTCTTTCCACCTCCGGAATAGCCCGTCAGCGAATAGCATGTGACCGGATAATCCTTCGGAAGGATTCCCATCCGAACGAGCGGCGCAACGGACGAGATCAGGCCTGTCGCATGGCAGCCCGGATTCGCGACCCGCTTGCTCGCTGCAATCGCTGCCCTCTGTTCGCGGGAGAGCTCCGGAAATCCGTAGGTCCACTCATCCGATGTTCTGTGTGCGGTGGACGCGTCGATCACGCGCACGTCCGGGTTCTCGATCAGGGAGACCGCCTCGATCGCGCCCGCGTCCGGCAGACAGAGAAAGACGATATCCGCCATGTTCAGGAATTTCTTTCTCTCAGAGAGATCGTGGCGCTTGTCCTCATCGATGCGCAGAAGGGTGAGATCCTCCCGCATCCCGATGCGCTCGAAAATCTGAAGACCGGTCGTGCCGGCCTGGCCATCTATATATACTTTCGTACTCATACTGTATTTCCTCTCAAAACATAGCATTGATATAACTTTTTGTTGTCACTTATGTCAAATAGGACTTCGCGAACAAAAACAGTGCCTGGTGCTCAGCCAAAACAGCGCTATCCAAAGATTAATTCTTTTATGCTCTCAAAGCAAGAAAAATCGCAGAACCATATACTTCTATGGCCAGACACATAATTACGATCATGAGCCGCACTGTTCCGTAACCGGATTCACCGGGTATCCTGCGTCAGAGAAAAGTTTTATTCTGCGCATTCATCTCACGATTGAAGTCACGAGTATCCTGCGTCAGAGATCAAACACTAAAATTGACAGGAATACTCCCCATTGATATACTTTAATCTGCCCGCAGTAATGCGGAATGCGTCCGAAAGGACGCGAGAGGGATACACGAAAGCGTAAAGCGGTTGGCCTACACTCTCCGAAAGGAGGTGAGGCATATGCCAATTACTCTTACATTCCATGTGTTTGGATATACCATCACAGTGCGAATCAAGACGAAAAGCAACAACCGCCACTCGGCCAAGTGACGGTTGTTTATACAATAATAACTAACACTTAAATCGAGGTCAACCGCTTCTCGCTGTATCCCTCTTTATCATTATATGCAGGACTACTGCTCCTGTCAAGTTAGCGAAGACATCCCATCCCGCAGCGGCTTAAACTGAAACGTCCGGGTGGAAATTGTTGTTTACGTGATGGGGTCGAAGCATAGCTTCATATTCCGCACCGGATACCATCTGCAAAAGTTCCTCCGTACCATTGTGCCCGATTTCAGAGTAAGCTCCCGAGCGTAAGGAACAACGGCGCGAACACCAGCGACACGACCGTCATCAGCTTGATCAGGATATTGATCGACGGGCCGGAAGTATCCTTGAAGGGGTCACCGACCGTATCACCTACAACGGCGGCGTGGTGGGACTCCGACCCCTTTCCGCCGAAATTCCCGCCTTCGATGTACTTCTTCGCGTTGTCCCAGGCACCGCCGGAATTCGACATGAAGATCGCAAGAAGAACGCCGGTCACGAGGGCTCCCGCCAGAAGTCCGCCGAGAGCTTCCACCCCGAGCAGCAGGCCGATCGCGATCGGGGCTGCTGCCGCGATGATGCCGGGTATGATCATTTCCCGGAGCGCGGCGATCGTGGAAATGCCGACGCAGGTCTTATAATCCGGCCGGTTGGTTCCCTGAAGGATCCCCGGATCCTCGCGGAACTGCCGTCTCACCTCCTCGATCATACTGTAAGCCGCTTTCGAGACAGACTCCATCGTGATCGCCGAGAAGAGGAATGTGAGCATGCCGCCGATGAAGAGGCCGGTGATGACCCTCGGCGCCATGATATTTATGGATTCCAGCTGAACCGCCTGTGCATAGGATACGAAGAGGGCCAGCGCGGTCAACGCCGCGGAGCCGATGGCAAAGCCCTTGCCGATCGCGGCCGTGGTATTGCCCACGGCATCGAGCTTGTCCGTGATATTTCTGACATTCTCGGGAAGACCGGACATCTCCGCGATACCGCCCGCATTGTCGGCGATCGGACCGTAGGCATCGACTGCGATTGTGCTTCCGGTCGTGGCAAGCATGCCGACCGCCGCAAGCGCGATCCCGTACAGTCCGGCGATCAGGTACGCGCCCATGATCCCGGCGCAGATGCACACGATCGGGACGACCGTCGACTTCATGCCGACCGCCAGACCCGAGATGATGTTCGTGCCGGATCCGGTCTGGGACTGCTCCGCGATCTTCTTTACGGATTTATATCTGTCGGATGTGAACATTTCCGTCGCCTGTCCGATGACGAAGCCGACCAGCAGACCGAAGATCACGGCCAGAGCCGGTTTCATGGACCCGAGGACCAGCTTTCCGGAGATCAGTGCACAGACGATCATAATGTAATACGCGACATAGCTTCCGCGGTTCAAGGCTGTCTGCGGGTTCCCGCCCTCTTTTCCTCTGACGAAAAATGTCCCGATCATCGAAGCGAGAATACCTGCTCCCGCGAGGAGCAGAGGATACAGCGCCCCCGCCTCCCCATACGCGAGGATCCCGAGGGTGATCGCGGAGACGACGGCACCCACGTACGACTCGAAGAGGTCCGCGCCCATGCCGGCCACGTCTCCCACATTATCGCCGACATTGTCCGCGATGACAGCCGGGTTTCTCGGATCGTCCTCAGGGATATTGTTCTCGACTTTTCCGACAAGATCTGCCCCAACGTCAGCCGCTTTCGTGTAAATACCGCCGCCGACACGGGCGAACAGCGCGACCGATGAGGCTCCCAGGCTGTAACCGAAGAGGACATCCGCATTGCCGGTCAGGATGTAGATCACGGAAATGCCGAGAAGGCCCAGCCCTACGACGGAAAAGCCCATGACCGCGCCGCCGTGATAGGCGACCGCGAGCGCCTTCGCCATGCCGGAGGTCCGGGCTGCGTTGGCCGTGCGGACATTGGCTTTCGTGGCAATTCGCATGCCGAAGAAACCGGCGAGGGTCGAGAAGACCGCTCCGACGAGGAAACAGAGCGCGGTGATCCAGTTCCCGATTCCGACTCCGATCACAACGAAGAGTACCGACGCAAAAATCACAAGCACCTTATACTCCGAGAAAAGGAACGCGTTGGCTCCTTCCCGGATTGCACCGGCAATCTCCTTCATCCGGTCGGTCCCTTCTTCCTCCTTCCGGACGCTCCCTGCAAGATACACCGCAAATACAAGTGCCAGAACTGCACAGACCGGTATTATCATCATCATATTCATACTCGTTTCCTCCCCTGCTCCTGCTGATCATCTGTCCTGCTTTTCATTTTCACGAAGCGAAAAAATGACACCCGGATACGCTAAGGGCGATGGTTCCCCGTAAGACCATCGCCCTTCAAAACAAAAAATCAAGCCGATAAACTAGTAAGTGCGTGAAAAGCGAAAGTATACATCTCTTTACGCAATATCACTGTCCCCGGATCGAAAGACACACAGCTGCTCTGTCCGGAAATTTTTCTGCTGTCCTCTTCCAATGCAAAGGAGATTCTCGCCGTTCGTCCGAATAACGTCTCTGTACCAGTAAGCCGAATCCTTCGGAATTCTCTTCTGTGTCTTGAAGTCCACAAAGACCAGGCCGTAACGCTGACCGAAACCTTCCGCCCACTCAAAGTTATCCATGAGCGACCATGCGAAGTATCCGCGGATATCCGCTTCCTGGGCCGCACGCTTGAGCGCTCCCAGATATCTCGCCGTAAAGTCGATCCGGCTCGGATCATGGATCTTTCCGTCCAGATGGATCCAGTCATGGCAGGCCAGACCGTTCTCCGTGATAAAGATCGGCTTCTTGTAGCGGTCATACAGGAATTTGGGTCCCCAGTAGAGTGCTTCCGGCGTCATCGGCCAGTTGGACGCGCTCTTCGCGTAGCCCGTATTGCGGCTCAGGAGCTCCGGCTTTCCGTCCTCGCCCATGCAGACCGGATAACCGAGGTAAATATTCTGCCCGTAGATGTCGATCGGCTCGCTGATCAGCTTCATATCATCGTCCGTGATCTTCGGCAGATCCTTCTCAAAGCGGACCAGGAATTCTTCCGGATATTTTCCGAAAATGACCGGATCCGACCACCAGGCCGTATTCCATGCCCAGGTGCCTTCCTGCGGGATCCCGAAATATGCCTGCCTTGCAGCCTCGATATCCTCCGGCTTGTCCGTAGCGGGAAGTGCGATGCCCGAGGTCGGCGCATAACCGATCACAAGCGGCTGTCTCGCATGTGCACGGAGTTCCTGAACGGCTCTTCCGTGTGCCTTCAGGGCGTTGTGGGACATGAGGATCGTCTCGCGGTCAGGCAGCTGCAGCCAGGGAGCATGGACACCTTCGGAGAAGCTTAAGCCCACGAAGCACTGCGGCTCGTTGACCGTAAAGAAATTTTTGACTCTGTCAGAAAAGCGGTCTGCAATGACGGCAGCGTACTGTGCAAACCACTCCGGCATCTCGGGATTCATCCAGCCGCCGCGCTTGTAGAGCTCCATCGGAAGTTCCCAGTGGAACAGGGTGAGGTACGGCTCGATGTCATTTGCGACGAGCTCGTCGATCAGGGCGTTGTAGAAGGCAACGCCCTCTTCATTGACCTTTCCCTTGCCCTCCGGCATAATGCGGGTCCAGTCCACTGAAAAACGATACGCTTTCAGGCCAAGCTCCTTCATCAGCTTTACGTCTTCCCGGAACAGATGATAATGATCACAGGAGACATCGCCTCTCTGATTCTCGAAGACTTTTCCCTTTTCCTTTACATACTCGTCCCAGAGATGCAGGCCTTTCCCGCCTTCATACTGCGCGCCCTCGATCTGATAACTGCTGGTGGCCGCGCCCCATACAAAATCGTCTCTGAATTTCACTGCCGCCTCCTCTATAAGCGTATGTCTATATCTTCCTGAAACTGTCGGATACCGGTACTGTCTTTCACGCACACATTTACGTTCATGGGACAGGTCCCTGCCCGTGACCTGCATTCACGGGACAACATCCTGCCCGTATCCTGCATTCATGGGACAACATCCTGCCCACACCCTGCGTTCATAGGACAACATCCTCTGCTCAGGTCCTGCGTTCATGGGACTGCATCCTGCTCACGTCCTGCGTTCACGGGACTACATCCTGCTCACATCCTGCGTTCATGGAACTGCATCCTGCTCACGTCCTGCGTCCGTGGAACAGCACCCGGCACTTTATACCATTTTGCACAAGTAATCCGACTTTAAAACACTTTAATCCGTTATTTTAAACAATTCTTATACAATATTTATACTACAAGACCCGTCTTACTGCAATCTGTCTTTGTATAACAGTTACGTCGCAAAAGTCTTTGTAAACCAGTTACATCGCAAATTCTTTACAAATCAGTCACATCGCAAATGCCTCTGTAATACAGTCACATCGCCAATGCCTCTGCAACACAGGTACATCGTTAATGCCCCTGCAACACAGGCACATCACAAATGCCTCTTCAACACGGGCACATCGTTAATGCCCCTGCAACACGGGCACATCGTTAATGCCCCTGCAACACAGGCACATCACAAATGCCTCTGCAATACAGTACCATCGCAAATGCCTCTGCAATACAGTTACATCGTAAGCACGATCTCCGTGTTTTCCGTAAGAAGCGACTCCGGCACATAATTTCCCTCGCAGGGCTCCCCGTTCACGGTCATGCTCCTGCAGCCGCTCTCCTTCCCGTAGGGATTTTCGATCGTTATGTGCAGCTTCCTGCCGCGGAAGTCCTTCTCGATCTCAAGGCCTTTCCAGTCAGCCGGAATGGACGGAGCAATCTTTATACCGTGGAGGTCCGGACGCATGCCGAGGATTCCCTCGACGCAGCCGACCATGACCGTGGAAGCCGTTCCTGTCAGCCAGTGCACATGGGACCGTCCTGCATGCGGGCTTGCCTTGCCTTCCGTGAACTGCCCGTAGCAGTACGGCTCTATGACACGGATCTCAGCCCGGTCATTCGCCTCCGTTCTCCTTGACACCGGCATTGAAAATGACTGCCAGCGCCCCGTCAAATGCATGTAAATGATACGGCGGATCCATAAGAACGGCACCGTACTCTGTATTCAGTTTCTCATAGACATTATCCATGGAAAGCCTTGCCTTCTCCGGATCAGCCAGTCCGCTGATCACACCCCAGCTCTGCGGATTCAGCCACATATTGGCTTCCGGATCCGTTCCCTTTCCGATCGTCTCGCCGTCCTCGGTGTAGCCGCGGATAAAGCGGTCACCGTCCCAGCAGAGCTCGATCAGCTTCTTACCGAGTGCCTCCTGCTTCTCCTCCAGATACTTCAGATATTCGGCATCTTTCTTCTCAGCTGCGAATTCCCGAAGGATCGTGAATGCGTAATAGAACTGGAAAGCGACGAAAGCCGATTCGCCGTTCTTTCCGAGGCGAAGGCAGTCATTCCAGTCCGCATAAAGGCCGGCAGGCATTCCGTGCGGCCCGAGATGATTCAGGGAGAAATCCAAAGCCCTCTTCAGGTGCTCATAGACACTTCCCTCGTCGCGGTTCGCAAACGGGATCACCTCATCGAGGAACGCGATATTTCCCGTTTCGGAGATATACTTGTAGACCGTGGGGAAGAGCCAGAGCGCGTCATCCGCGCGGTAGGCCGGGTGCCCGGTCGCACGGACATAGCTGTCGTCCTCCGGTGTATCCTCATGTCCCGCATTGTGGTTGAACTTGACCAGCGGAAGTCCGCCGCCGTGATGGACCTGAGCAGAAAGCATGAACCGGATCTTGTCGGCTGCCTCTTCCGGAGACAGATGAATGACGCCCTGGATATCCTGTACCGTATCGCGGTAACCGTAGCCGTTCCGAAGACCGCAGTAGAAGAAGGAGGCTGCTCTGGACCATGTAAATGTCATAAAGCAGTTATATGCGTTCCATGTGTTGATCATGGTGTCGAACTCAGGGCAGGGTGTTTTGACCTTAAAGTGCGAGAACCTCTCACGCCACATGCTCTTCAGCACTTCGACTTCCTTCTCACAGACTTCTTCCGGAGAAGCGTAGTTCTTCATGATCTGCCCGCTTTCCTCATAATCCTTCTCTCCGAGGACGAATGCAATCGTTCTGCTCTCCCCGGGCTTAAGACTGAGGACCGTCGACAGCGCGCCGACGCAGTTCCCGTTGTAGGCCATGCGTCCTCCGAGATCTCCGTTGATCACACCGACCGGATTCCTGTACGTATGGTAATTTCCGAGAAATGCATCCCGTTCGCCGCAGCAGGAGGAAACCTCTGCACCGGCAAGTCCGAAGAAGCGTTCTGTGACACCCTTATCGCTGACTGCCACATTTCCCTTATAGTCCGCGAGATTTCCGTTGATCTGCTGACGGATCCGATTCTCAGCAAACAGCGTCCTCGTGATGAACATCGTGTACTGGAGATTGACCTGGTCCTGCTCGTAATTGCCATGATTCGTGAACTCACAGGAACCCGTGATCGTGAGCTCTCTCTCCGCATCAGAGTCATTGCGTACTCTGAACATCCAGACCTCATAACTCATACCGTCCGGAACATAATAGACCGCCTCACTGTGGATTCCCTTATAATCTGCATCAAATACCGTATAACCGGTCCCGTGACGGCACACGCTCTTATAGGACTCTGTATCCTTGCCGACCGGCTGCCAGGAAGCTGACCAGTAGTCTCCATCCGCGTTGTCTCGCAGATAAATATATCGGCCCGGCTCGTCAAAACGATTGAATACATAGCGGAGAATACGGCCATTTGCGCCCGATTTGGCAAAGCTGTATCCGCCCGCATGGTTGGAAATAAGAGCGCCGTATTCAGGTGACCCCAGATAGTTGGCCCAGGGTCCGGGCGTGTCGGGTCTTGTGATCACATACTCCAGATTTTCATTGTCAAAATATCCATACTGCATATTTTTTCTCCTCTGTAAACGCATGTTTATATCTGACTGAATCCGTTCGGATGCCGGTTCCGCAGCCGCTCATGCTTCACATTCGCGGACGGCATACGGTTCCCTGCTCTGCTCCTGCAGTTCCGTCTTTATCAGGGAATCTGAGGATTACTTGAATTAGTCCTCTTACCTAATATTATAAATATTCTGTGGGTGCTTGCAAGCGATACATGCCGCGGATTCCGCTCATCAACATATATCCGAAGCTGCTTTTGCGGATTACCCGTCAGACCGGAACTGTACCAGAACAGTACAAAAACAGCACAGGAACAGTACAAAAGCAGTACAAAAACAGCACAGGAACAGTACAAAAACAGCACCAAAACAGCGCGTCAGTGGAAGACGCCGTCCGGAACTGCTTTTTGAGAAAACGCCCTGCCTGGCCTGCAAATGCCGTATGGTCCTGCAAATGCCGTATGGTCCTGCCATAAAAAAATCCCTGATCATGAGATTTTTATGCCTCATGATCAGGGATTTTTTGAAAGGGCTCTTCCGGCGGAACGCACAGACGACTGCACTCCTTATGCTTCATAGCCCTCCAGAATTTTTGAAAGGTACTCCCGATATTCTTTTCGCACGTTCTCGGGACCCGCGATCTTCATCCCGCTGCCGATCCCTGTCACCCACCCGAAGAACTGCGGGCTCACAGTCACAAAGACATGGGCACTGAACTTACCGTCCGCCTTCGGCATGATCATAATGTCCCTTCCGAAGCGGTCAAGAACAACTCCGATCAGGCGGTTTTCGCACAGGAGTGTCACATTTGTATCCTGCCCGCCGAACATACCGAACGTCTTTCTGGAAAATGCCGCCAGGTCAAAATTCTGGAACTTCTCCTGGCCGGCACGCCCCTTTTCACTGATCTCCATATCCTGCATCTTGTCGACACGATAATGCTTGATCCTGTCGGTACTCTCCTCATAACCGACCAGATAGTAGTTCTCGTCGTCCCAGGTGAGCGCCCAGGGCGATATCTCATAGATCACTCCGTTCCGCCGGGGAACAAGTTCTTTCTTCACATTCCACTCGCAGTAGCGAAAGCGGATCTGCCGGTTATCCGACATCGCTCCATGGATCAGATCAACGCTGAGAAGAGCCGACTCGTTCACAGTCTTCGTCCTGTTGATAATGAAGACCTGCCGCTGCAGCTTCCTTGCGCTTTCCCGGCTCGTAAGCTTTCCCAGCTTTCTTATGAGCTCCTCCGATCTGGTCTTTGTGATGAACTTTGATGACTGCACCGCATCGACCAGTAGCTTCAGTTCGGGAAGGGAAAATGCGCGTTCCGAGACATAATACCCCTGCCTGTCTCCTTTGACCTGCTCGACATTGATCCCGAACGTCCGAAGGCGTTCCATGTCGCTGTAAATCGTCTTGCGGTTGCAGGGAAGAGAATATCTTGACTGCATCCGTTCGCACAGCTCACTGGCATTCAAAATATGATCCTTGTCAGTGTCTTCCAAAAGGATCTTCATGAGATAAAGAATCTTCATTTTCTCCTCAGCCATAGTGATGATATCCTCCGTTCAAGTATCGATCAAACACAATCGCCCGGCAGTGTCCGAAAAGAATGAAAACGAATCACTATTCTGCAGGACAGAGCCTCCCTGAAATCCGGTTCCTGCGCACAGCAGCGTCCGGGACACTTGTGAAGATCCTTCTACAGCCTGGAACCGCAGTTAATGCAGTATGAACCTCCCGTTCTGTTTTTCATACCGCAATTCGGGCAATAGACTGTATCCGACTCGTCAGACGAACCATGCGGGGTCTTTTCCGTACCCTGAAGAACCGCTCCGCATATTATGCAGTATTTGTGTGCAGGATTATTGACCGAACCGCAGACCCCGCAGGTACACACGCCTGCAGTCCCCGCTTCTGTCTTCGCAGGATTTTCTTTCCGGACGATTCCTTCATTTTCGGGCATCCGGTCATTCTGCTGCTCACGATTCATCGTTTCCGGTACTCCGTAGGCTATAGTGTTATCCCATTCCGTTTCATCTTCCTGCTGACGGTGCATGTCCCCATTCGGTCCGTACGTCTGCATCTCACTCTGTTCTCTCGCCCAACGGTCCACATCCCCATTCGGCCCGTATGTCTGCATCTCACTCTGTTCTCCAGCCCAGCGGTCCATATCCCCATTCGGTCCGTACGTCTGCATCTCACTCTGTTCTCTCGTCCACTGGTCCATATCCCCATTCGGTCCGTACGTCTGCATCTCACTCTGTTCTCTCGACCAACGGTCCACATCCCCATTCGGTCCGTACGTCTGCATCCCACTCTGTTCTCTCGCCCAACGGTCCATGTCCCCATTCGGTCCGAGAGCCTGTGTCCCATTCTCGTCGTTGAGGCATTCCGTCCGATCATCTCCATCGTCTATTCCCTCACCCTCCGGTATATCTCCATCTTCGAAAACCGTTGTTTTTTCCCTCTCTTCCTCGTCATAGGAATACCAAACCGGTTCCTCGTCATACCGCCTCTCCGAAGTATCTTCTCCCTTTTCACCGATTCTCTTTACCATCACTATTCCAAATATCACAATCAGGCAGGCCGCGAGGACAATACCAACGAACAGGAACCAGCGAGTCATGTCTTCCCCGGATGACCCGGTCTTTTTTTCACGCTCCTCTGCAGCAGTGTGTTCTTTCGAATCGTCGGATTTCTTCGAATCATCTGTCTTCTTCGAATCGTCTGCTTTCTTCGAGTCGTCTGCTTTCTTCGAGTCCTCAGAATCTACCGCAGTGGAATCAGATTCCAACACGTGAAATGCGATGCGCATTCGTCCGGCATATTCCTCCGCAGCAGATCCGATTCCCCCATAGATCTCCACTCCGGGAACTCCTTTAAATACATCTGAGCCGAACGAGACGCGGTCATTCATAACATAAACATTCTTGAGAGCTCTGCATTCCTCAAAGGCTCCGTCATCAATTTTCGTCACAGATTCGGGAATGCGTATTTCACTGAGCATCTTACAGTGAGCGAGCGATTTTACATTTAAAGTCCGGAGAGATTCCGGCAGCTTGATTTCCTTAAGATTTGTCGCTTCCCAGAAAGCCTGCCGCTCCACGATGTAAGTATCCTGAGGCACTTCATAAGAAGCATCCTGCTTCCCTGCCGGATAGGACACAAGCATGCTTTCATACGTATCAAACAGGACCCCGTCCACAGCCTTGAACTTTTCATTTGCTTCACTGACTGTAATTTCGGTCAGACTGCTGCACCCGCTGAAGGCTCCATACTCGATCGACGTTACTTTCTTCGGGATATTTATGCTTTTCAGGCTGTTGCAGTACTGAAAAGCGGCCGATCCGATGACATTCACTGATTCCGGAATGACGATCGATTCCAGCCTGGTACAATTTCGAAAAGCCATCTGACCGATTTTCGTCAGTTTATCGTTCATGGTGACTTTTTTAAGATTATCGCATCCCTGAAATGCCGAGTTCTGAATCTCACGCAGATTGGCCGGCATTACGACCTCTGTTACAGTGTCATTCTCATCGAACGCTGCTGCTCCTATGATCGTGACATTGGCGGGAATAACAACCTTTTGTGCATTTCCGGTATATTTTTGCAGGATTCCCTCATTGATGACAAAACCTGCATCTGCTGAAACAGTTTTTGCCGTGAAAATGCCTGACCCAAAGACAAGGCAGAGCATACAGATAAGACTAATGACCCTCTTCATTTTCTCTCCTTCCCATCACGGGATCTGTTGTCCCCAAAGCGCAGGCCATTGATGCATCCTGCCGGATCAGCCATACTGATCAGACAGATCCGTTATCAAGGCCGCAGGATCAAACCGCTTTGACGCGGTAAGAACGCTAAGGCATTCCTGAAACTCCCTGTTCATCTTAACAGGGAACAAAAGGCTGATAAACTCTGCACTGTAAAAATGCAGTAGTCATCAGCCTTATATCCCGTCAGTATTCCTTCATCGCAAAGTCCACGCTGACTGTATGCGCATTTACTGTATCAGCACGTCCCCGCTTCATAAGAATCTTCCCTCATTTCATCCGGAACATCCCGGCGTTCCTGCCTCGCCGCGCTTACGTGCGAAGCGTCTCATCTCTGCTGCGCATACTTAATGAAACCTGCTTTTCTGATCGCGCCGCGCTTACGTGCGAAGCAGCTCATCTCTGCTGCGCATACTTCATAAGAGCCGCTTTTTATGATCGCGCCGAACTTACGTGCAAAGCATCTCACCTCTGCTGCGCATACTTCATAAGATCCGCTTTTCTGATCGCGCCGCGCATGATCTTGCCGCTCGTAGTCTTCGGCAGCTCCTCGACAAATTCCACGACACGCGGATACTTATACGGCGCAGTCGCATGCTTGACATGATTCTGCAGCTCCTTTATGAGCTGCGGAGACGGTGTGAATTTCTTCGTGAGGACGACAGTCGCCTTCACGATCTGACCGCGCATGGGATCCGGAACAGCCGTAACCGCGCACTCGAGGACTGCCGGATGCGTCATGAGCGCACTCTCCACCTCGAACGGACCGATCCTGTAGCCGGAGCACTTGATAACGTCATCATTTCTTCCGACGAACCAGTAGTATCCTTCCGGATCACGCCAGGCTGTATCGCCGGTGCTGTAAGTCCCGGCCGGCCACTGCTCTGCCATTGCCTCGGGATTCCTGTAATATTCCCGGAAAAGACCCGTCGGATGCTGCTTGTCCGTATTCTTGATCACGATCGTTCCTACGATACCGTCCTCGCAGGATTCACCGTTCTCATCCACTATATCGATGTCATAGAGCGGCGTCGGCATTCCGGTCGAGCCCGGACGGACATCGATCCACGGGAAATTCGCAAAGAGGACGCTGCCCTCGCTCTGTCCGAAGCCTTCACGGATCTCAAGTCCCGTAGCTTCCTGCCACTTGTAATTCCCGTAGCTTCCTGCCACTTGTAATAGACTTCCGGGTTCAGCGGCTCCCCTGCCATCGAGCAGTGCTTTATGGAGGAGAAATCATATTTTGTCAGATCTTCCTGGATCAGATATCTGTAGATCGTGGACGGTCCGCAGAAGGAATTCAGGCGGAGTTTCTCCATGATCTCAAGCATCCTCTGAGGATTGAATCTCTGAGTATCGTAGGTCACGATGACGGCCCCGCAGATCCACTGCCCATAGATCTTGCCCCATGCAAATTTCGCCCAGCCGGAATCAGCCTGCGTGAGATGTCTGCAGCCGTCATAGACCTGCTGCCAGTACTTCGCCGTGACGATATGTCCGAGCGGGAGCAGGAAATCGTGCAGGATCATTTTCGGCTCGCCGGTCGTCCCGGACGAGAAGTAAATGAGCATCGGATCCTCGTTATGCGTCGCCTCATCGCCCTGCGGACGCGGGAAATCCGGAGATGCGGCATCGAGATCCTCGGAAAGAGATCTCCAGCCTTCCGGCGCTTCGCCGAGAACGCTCACGTACTGAAGCATCCTGCATTCCGGTCTTGCAGTATTGACATGCTGCACGATCTGCGGATCGTCAGCGCAGACGATCATCTTCACGTCGGCCGCGTTGCAGCGATAAATGATATCGTGCGCCATGAGCTGGAATGTCGCCGGGATGACGATCGCGCCCAGCTTGTGAAGTCCGACCATCACGAACCAGACTTCGGGACGCTGTCTCAGCATCATGAGCACCGTGTCGCCCTTCTTTATTCCAAGGCTTTTGAACATATTGGCGGCGCGGTTGCTGCGATCCTTCACATCTGCGAAGGTAAAGTGTCTTTCATTTCCGTCGTCGTCGCACCAGATCAAAGCTTCCCTGTCCGGCTCCTCCTCGGCGTAAACGTCAACGACGTCAAATCCGAAATTGAAGTTCTCCGGAATCTTCAGCTTGAAATTCTCTTTAAAATCCTCATAACTTGTAAAGTCAATTCTTTCGACAAATCTCTCCAGCATAATTCTTTCTTCCTAT